>JBCDHF010000119.1:0-11867 GCA_038750375.1 Cyanobacteria bacterium P01_H01_bin.15 | reverse complement strand
GGAGAGTCCATGGGTGGTTCAAGATGACGCTCGTCAGTTCATTTTTTGGATGCAACGCTGGCAGAATCCAGAATTATTTCCCAACGATGCGATCGCAGATTATTTTCAGACGGTGTCTCCAGCTGGATTTAAATTTATTTATCGTCTTGCGGATTGGGGTGGGCTGCAACCTCTCACATTTCACAAGCTCTTACCGATTCCATTATTTTTGCTGACGACCTTTTTTTGTTTTCAGCTCACTGTTGCGCTTTGTCCCATACCGCTGTCGGGCTTTATGGGTGCCACGTTGCTAAATCTCCATCTCGGTAGCGTTGATACCGTCTATTCCGCTACACCTCGCGCTTTTGCGCCGCTATTGTCAGTCGCTTTTTTATATTTTTGGGTGCGGCAATCCTGGCTCTGCTGGCTGACCGTATTGATCGCTGGACTCATTTACCCGCAAACTCTTCTGCTGTTTTTGGGGCTTGCGATCGCAGAATTGATCGATTTCAAAAAAGGGCGAATTCAGCTTATTTCGGATCCGCTTCGTTTGCGTATCCATGGGGTAACTGCTGGACTAAGTTTGAGTTTGATTCTATTTTTTGCCTTGAGCATTTCTGAGCATGGCCCGACATTGACCGCTGCTCAAGGACAAACTCTTCCCGAACTTCTGGATGGTGGTCGCAATCAGTTTTTCAGCCAAAGTATTATCGACTATTGGTTATTTAGCACTCGCAGTGGTTACTTTCCGCGATCGCTACTGACTCCGCTGCTGCTGATTTTTGGGTTCGCGCTCCCCTTTTTTTGCTGCTGGCCAAACCGATTTTCTCTGGTACGGTCCCTGCAAAAATTATCGCTCTTTCCCAAACTGCTGATTGTCTCGACTTTCTGGTTCTTTCTGGCCCATAGCTATTTATTTAGGCTCCATTTACCCAGTCGCTATACCCATTACAGTCTACCCATTGCTCTAGCCGTCGCTGCCGCTGTGAGCCTCACTATCGGTCTTCAGTCTTTCCCTCGTCGTTATCGTCGTGGGCTAATCGCCGGAACTCTAGTCGTGATCGCTTTTTATCCCCTATTGCAATCTGGCTTCCCGGTCACAAAATATAAAACAGCTCCCCAGCCGGAACTTTATGCGTTTTTTCAAACCCTGCCCACCGATAGCTTGATTGCTACGACCAGCAGTAATGCCGACTATCTCCCGATGTTTGCTCAGCGCTCCGTTCTTGCTAGTGCCGAAACCGCGATTCCTTATCATTGGGGCTACTACCAGCCTCTGCGCACTCACATTAAACGGCTGCTGGTAGCTCAGTACACCCCTGATGCCTCCCAGCTTCAGCAGTTTCTGAACGACTATGACGTTGATTATTGGCTACTGAGTCCAGATACGTTAATCCTAGAGACGTTGAGAAAAGACCGTTGGCTCAGGCAATATCAGCCAGAATACGACCTTGCGATCACAAATTTAAAAGCCGGCCGCATTCCCGCTTTAGAATCTTATTTAGACCGCTGCTTGGTCTGGCAATCAGACCAAACGTACCTGCTTTCAGCCGACTGTATTCGAGCTGAATCCAGTGAGTCCGTGTCTAGTTTGGTTTCTGATAATTGACCGCCCGTTCTTTCCAG
The DNA here is from genome assembly GCA_038750375.1 of Cyanobacteria bacterium P01_H01_bin.15. Taxonomy (GTDB): domain Bacteria; phylum Cyanobacteriota; class Cyanobacteriia; order Cyanobacteriales; family JAAUTE01; genus JAAUTE01. Next base: position 10,262 of record JBCDHF010000119.1, on the reverse strand, counting down.
GCATTGGCGCTCCGTAGGGCTAACCACAGAAGCAGCATTGCCAAGAGTCCCCCTTGTTGGGGAGCTTCAAACGCCAAAATAATTAAAATCAAACACAAAAAATCCTGGGCAATGACGGCCCAGTAGGGCAATCTTTGTAAGCGAAAAAACCAGCCAACCGTCACTAACTTCAATAAAAACGCCACCAGTCCGCCGATTAATCCCAGCAGCCACAATGCCATGTCCTCGACGCTCGTAAATTTTGCGATCGCAATTGCTAAACAGGCACCAACTACGGGACTCAAAACCAGATCAACAATCTGTAAGATCCGCTGACCAATGAGGTGTTTGGAGCCAAACAATTCAAACAAGGACCAGCTAATCAAGATTGCTAGCAGCACACGCGGGTGAATGTGAGCCATCAGAGGAACTTCAGACCACCAGTGACCCTGACGCAGAAGACCAATCATCAACAATGGCAACGCGATCCGAATACCCGCAGCAGCCGAAGCTGCCAACACCGCAAGTATAGAAATCAGCATTGCTCAGCAACCAGAAAAAATTATGAGAAGTCAATCCCAGGAGATTTCAACAATCCTCAAGTCAGGTTTAGAATATCCTTCTCAATCCGTTGAACGGATAAGCATAGGCTACCCAGAAAAACTCAGTTTGTGTCAACCAAAATGGACCTCAGCCTATTATCTGCCGGTTGACATATCTCCTTTGCCAGACTACCTTCGAACCTTCAGTCGCTTGATTTGAAATCACTCCAGTGGGCAAGCCCGCCTTAATATGAAAAGGAACGTCAGCGATACCTGCAACAATTAGACTATGGTAGCTAAATAGATTTTTAGCGATAGTAATTAAAGATTGAATGATATAGATGATGTTTCAGCTCTTCTGCTGACCCGAAATCGCTCCGTGAGCCAGTGTTGACCTGCGATAGAGACTCAAAACCGATAACTCATCTCGGATTTATAGCAGCCGTCACCTTATGTAAGGTCGCGGCTGCGTGCTAGAACGCCCTAGAATTTGGCATCTCGAAATCAGAGGCGTCCTAAGGGATCTGGCGAAAGCTATATTTTCTTGATAGTCAAAAATCTTTCGGCTAATTGGAGACGCCATGTTCCTAAACCGGAGACCAATCCTTCGCCCGAGTCACTGCTTTCTGCCACAGCTCAAAATTCGTTTGCACCCCATCTGATCCATCGCCTGGCTCGAAAACCTTGTCAATTTTTCGCCCTGCAATCAACTGACCATAATCCGTCCAAAATCCCGCTCCCAAACCAGCACCAAACGCGGCCCCCTGAGCTGTCGCATCTAAAATCACTGGTCGTTCGACCGGAATACCCAAGGCATCGGCTTGGAACTGCATCAAAAAATCATTTTGGGATGCGCCGCCATCAACTTTTAGTAATGAGATGTCGACCCCGTCCCGATTCATGGCCGCAACCACTTCTTTGACTTGATAAGCAATAGACTCTAAAACTGCTCTGACCAGATGCTCCCGTTGAACTCCTCCGGTCAGCCCCAGAAAAGCTCCCCGAGCACTCATATCCCAATGGGGTGCGCCCAAACCACTCAAGGCGGGGACAAAATAAACACCATTGGTATTGGCCACAGACCGCGACAAATTATCCGTTTCCGGGGCTGACTGAATAATTTTTAACCCATCCCGTAACCATTGAATACAGGCTCCAGTTGTAAACATTGCCCCCTCCAACGCAAAGTTGGTGGTCTGTCCTCTGCTCCAAGCGACTGTCGAAAGCAGCTGATTCTGAGACCAGGCAACCTTTTTACCCGCTTGGGCTACCAAAAAACAGCCCGTTCCATAAGTACATTTCAAGAGCCCCGGGCGATCGCAACCATGGGCAAATAAAGCTGCTTGCTGATCGCCAAAAATGGCTGTGATCGGAATATTTCCGCCGAATAGGTTGGTCGATGTCTGTCCAAAGTCGCCGATACTTGGGCGAATTTCTGGCATTAGATGACGAGAAATTCCAAATAATGCCAATAAATCGGGATCCCAGTCTAGGGTTTCCAGATTCATCAACATCGTCCGGCTGGCATTGCTGTGATCAGTCGCATGCACTTTGCCATTGGTTAAGTGCCAGAGCACCCAGGTGTCAATAGTTCCGGCGAGAACGTTATCGAGGTTAACGTCTGGCTGATTAGTTTTGACCCAAGCCAGTAACCAAGCTAATTTCGTCGCCGAGAAATACGCATCGACCACTAAACCGGTCTTTCGACGAATCTCTTCCGCCTGATTATTTGCATATAGTTCTCGGCAGCGCGCCGCTGTCCGCCGATCTTGCCAAACAATTGCTTTATGGAGGGGTTTTCCGGTGGTTTTATCCCACAGTAAACAGGTTTCTCGCTGGACCGTTAAGCCAATAGCCGCGATCTCCTCAACTGAGAGATCGTTTTCACCCAGTACATCAAAAATTGCTAGCCGTGTATCACGCCAAATTTCTTGGGCATCATGCTCTAGCCAACCGGGCTGAGGGTAATGCTGAGTGAGCTCTCGATAAGATTGTCCAACTACTGTCCCCGCCTGATCAAAAATAATCGCCCGATTACCTGTTGTTCCTAAATCAACAGCCAGAACATAACGGTTCTCAACACTCATATTCTTTCCTCATGCCGCAGCATTAACCAATAACCTCCGTTGATCCTGACTCAGGAATCGGCAGAATTGGCTCTGTTTGAGCGCAATTAAATACTTGTTTACACAAGAACGCGAGTGATTCCAATTGCAAGCACAGTTCAATACCAGCCCATGGCTTACGTGTTTTTTCGGGGGCTCTCGGGCCTAGGGAAAAGGACTCAGCGTTAATTTAGGCCAGCCTTTGCAGATGAATGATGCCTACGTAGAACCTCAAAACTGCCCCACTTCTTCCTTATTGCATACGTCGACAACCCGAGCAAAGACTGCTAAAAAATAATTATCCAAGGCAAGTTTTTAATAAATCTCAAATTGTAGTCATCCATTTCTGATGGCAGAAACACCATTTATTAAATTTCTAAAAGTTAACTTTTTCGTCCTTTAAAAAAACTGATTTTGACAGCACCTTTTCGTCTATGTCCTCAATTCCTACCTCGGTCCCTTTCGTTGACCTAAAGTTTCAACACACCCCGCTCAATGCCGCAATTCAAGCAGCGATTACTGACACAATTGCTAGAGGGGATTTTGTTCTAGGTCATGCCCTTCGAGAATTTGAACGTAATTTTGCGGCAGCTTGTGGAGCGCGACAAGCGGTGGGCGTGGCTTCTGGGACCGCGGCTATTGCGATTGGACTTCAAGCCGCAGGGCTCGAACCCGGCGATGAAGTGCTAGTACCAGCCAATACGTTCATTGCGACTTTGATTGGGGTGCAGCAGGCTGGTGGCAAACCGGTGTTGGTGGACTGTGACCCAGATACAGCTCTGATTGACCTAGAGGCCGCCGCTGCTGCGGTCACCCTTCGTACCCGCGTGATTTTACCCGTCCATCTCTACGGGCAGATGGTGTCTCCGGCTGCTCTGCGAAAATTTGCACAGAAACATCAGCTCTGGATCTTTGAAGATTCGGCTCAGGCCCATTTGGCGAAGCGAGACGGCGAGATCGCTGGATCTGTCGGAGTAGCAGCCGGGTTCAGTTTTTATCCCAGCAAAAATTTGGGCGCGTTCGGTAACGGCGGAATCTTAGTGACTCAGAGCGATGTGATCGCAGAAAAAGCTCGTTCCCTACGCAACTATGGCGCGCCGCAAAAATATCTACACCGTGATTTAGGTACCAATAGCCGTCTAGACACGATGCAGGCAGCTGTTCTGAATGTAAAGTTGCCCCATCTGTCCGGGTGGAATCAGCAGCGTCATGATTGTGCGAGCCTCTACGATCGAAAGCTCAACCAGATTCCGGATGGCATGCTGCGCCCCCTCCACAATGCCAGTGGTACAGGACATGTTTATCACTTGTATGTGGTGCGAACGCCTAATGAAACTTTGCGAGATCGCTTTCGTGAAGATCTCTCGGCACGGGGTATTCAAACGGGTATCCACTACCCGATTCCTTGCCACTTGCAGCCCGCCTATGAAGGACTAGGGTATCGGCAAGGCGATTTTCCTGTCTCAGAGAAGCTCTCAAAAACGATCCTGTCTTTGCCCCTATTCCCAGGCTTGACTTCGAGCCAGGTTGAACTAGTCTGTCAGGCTCTGAAGTCCAGCGCAGCTGAACAAGTTACTTTTGCGATCGCCCCATAATGTCTAGCCTGCAACTCAGACTATCTTCAGAAATCATTGTTATTTTCAAGGCGATTGATTGGAGTGTTTCGTTAGCTGATTATTGATAGCTTTTTTTCAATTATTGAGGGATAAGCAATGACTACAAAGATTCGTCAGATCCAGACTATCTGGCAGTCTTACTCCTGGTTTACCTGGACATTGTTGGGTCTTTTGGCGATCCTTTATGGCCCGATGCTATACCACTGGTATGACGGCTGGGTCAACAAAAGTATCGACATTAACCATGAATACTTCAGTCACGGGGTCATTGGGATTCCCTACGCGGCTTATATCGCGTGGCAAAGTCGGCACAAATGGCAGGAGTTGCCGCTCAAAGAAAGCCCAGTCGGTGCAGCCCTTCTGACGCTAGCCGCTGTTTTTTACCTAAGCGGCACGCCAGAACTTGCTCACTTATCTTTTCCGATTGTTCTGACGGGACTGTGCCTATGGTTTAAAGGAAAAGCCGGACTTCGATTAATGGCCGTTCCTCTAGCTTTGTTCTGGCTAGCGACTCCTACTTCCTTGCCCTACTTGCTCACGTCGTTTACTCTGCCGCTTCAGACATTTATTGCCCATACCGCCGCTTTGATTCTGGATCAAATCGGGATGAATGTTGAAGTTGAACAAATCTATCTAACTGTGGATGGAAAGAGTGTTGAGGTCGCGCCCTATTGCGCAGGACTGAAAATGCTGTTTACAAGTGGCTACGTGAGCCTCATGCTTTTGCACTGGAGCGGGAATTTGCATCGTAAGTTTATCGTGGGATGGCTCTTTGCCTCGGCCTTTGTAATCGCTGTTGTTTCTAACATTGCCCGAAATACCATTCTCGCTTTTTTCCATGGCAGCGGACAGGATGCTCTCTTTGATTGGCTACATGATAGTTGGGGCGGGGATATCTACCTGGCCTTAACACTCGGTATGATTGTTTGGTCCCTTAACCAGTTAGAGCGAATCTATGGCGAATTTGGACACGCCCCCAACGCAGCAGAGCAACAGTAGTTCTCCGTCTCCAAACCAGCGGACTACTAGTCGCTGGGGACGCTGGTTTTTGCTGGGTTTGCTCAGCCTGGTGGTTTTTATTTCCGCTTTGCCGGGCTATCTAGGACAAACCTGGACCTGGTGGCAACCGCCAGACGTTGCCATTATTAAATCTCTCCAGGATCTTCGCCAAACTGGCTTGGCGGTGCCCGGCTGGACGACTGATGAGCAGGTTATTGGCTATGTGGGCGGGGCTCGCTGGAGTATTCAACAAGTCTCCCGCGCTGATAATGAGACGCCTTTTTTGCTTTATTTGCTGCCTCAGGTCTATTTTCGCAATCAACCTGCCGTGGAGTGGAATGATATCCGCGGCAGTCAACGCTGGAAAATTGCCGATCAAAAAGCGATTGAAATTCAGTCTTCGAACCTTGAAAAACCTGCAATAGCAAACTTTTTTCGCGCTTGGAGCGAGCGTCAAACTTTCGTAGTTGTTCAGTGGTATGCTTGGCCGGGTGGGGGACATCCCTCGACAGTTCGCTGGTTTTGGCTAGATCAATTGGCTCAGTTGCGAGGCCAACGAGCGCCTTGGATTGCTGTCAGTATTCAAATGCCCATTAATCCCCTGGAAGATCTGGGTCCTTACGAAGCAGAAATTAAAGCTATTGCCCTAAGAGTTCAAGATGCACTGGAGAAGGGACCCTTTCAGGGGTACTATCGTTAAACGAAGAACTCTTATGAATTCTTAAAAATTTCAACCTGACAATTCCTGAAGACTCCGCGTTGATGATTCAAGTCTCATGAAAATTTCTCAGTTTGGTATGCACACTTGGCCGAAAAGAGGTCTTGCTCTCTGTTTGTTAATCGGCTTCCCCATCAGCGGAAGCGGCTTACCAGTCTTGGCCCAAAGAGACCTGCCCCCTTTTGAGGAAGACGCTCCACCACTCGGAGGCCCCGAGTCGACCGATCCAGCCATTCTTCCTCCAGCTACTTTTGATGTTTTATCTCCACCGCCCGTTCTAGACCCAGTGGAGAGAATTAGTGACGATCCAGAAGACCCCTTCAATACTTATCATCTCGATGAAGGCGATCAAATTACCATCCAAGTAGAGGAGTTTCCTGAATTTAGCGCGTCCGTGCTTGTCAGCAGTGAAGGTGAAGTCGTATTGCCAATTTTAGGTCGTCTGTCAGTAAGAGGTCTCACTTTGGACGAACTGGAGACTAAAGTCAGTTACGAACTGGGGACTCAGTATTTACAAGAAGCGCCGATTGTCATTGCAAACTTGATTACTACCCGCCCCGTCCGCTTGACTATACTCGGAGAAGTTTTTCGACCTGGATATTATCAGTTCGGTAGTCAACCGAAGATACTTGATGTTCTGGCGCAAGTCGGCGGTAGCAGTCAAGATGCCGATCTGCGGGAAGTCATTATTCGCCGTAAATTCCAAGATGGGACTCGTCTAGAGCGAACCATTGACCTCTACTCTCCCTTGCAAAGTGCGACGCCTCCACCAGAATTAACCCTTCAGCCCGAAGACACCATCATTATTCCGCGTCTACAGGTTGCCGCAGATGAGGATTATGATCGGTTGCTCGTTGCCCGCAGTACGTTACCTCAACAGGTGATTACGGTCCGAATCATTAGCCCTGTTGGAACTGGCAATGCTATTCGAGAAATTAATCTACCCAGCGGCAGCACTTTTTTCTCCGCCTTGTCAACTTTGCCGCAAGCCGACGTGCTGCTCATTTCACGAAATGTGGCATTGCTACGATTTGACCAAGACCAAGGTCGAGTGATCAAGCAGATGTTAAGGGCGAATTCTCTTCGTAAGGGCGATCTGTCTCAAGATGTTCCACTGCAAAATAATGATGTTCTTGTCGTGAATCGAACCTTAATTGGCAAAATCTTTAATACGATTGATATTGTTACCCGCCCAATCCGTGACATCTATGCCTTCTTTCGCTTTTTTGACGATATCTCCGATGGCAGATTTGGCCGTAGAAATTTCTAGCTCGCGGAGTATTATGGGCAGCGCAGTGGGTCGAACTTTATGCTCTCAGCTCACAAAAGTGTCAGTCTTCCCTCAACATTAGGGAATTAATTTTGTAGGATGAGAGATAAAATTGCAAGCGATATTTAATCTAATCGCTATTGACACTTGCTTAAGCAACGATAATTTGTTTTAGCCTCGCTCTGTTTTTTATTGTTAGTCTCATGGCACCTCCAATCGTTAAACGTTTTTTGATTTCTCTCAATGAAAACAAAATCTTAGGTGCCATTACTTGCTTATTAGTGACCGGTGGTGCTGCGATTTACGCGGTGCAACCCCCGCCTGAAGCTCCTCCTAAAGTTTGGAAAGCTGTTGGTCAGCTTTCTTTTGATAATTCCTTATTGGCGTTTACAACTGCCGGGGAACTGCTGCAAGCTCGAGGACGTACGTTTGATAGGAGTTTCTTGCTGTCATCAACTGTGCTGCAGGATACGGCTCAGCGGTTGGGGCAAACGCCCGATAAATTAGTTCGGGCGATCAATGAAGGGCGTTTAGGGGTTGGTTATCCTGAAGATGATCAAGGTAACCCCGTAGAGGCGCCTCAAGCCGTCCAAATGTTCTACTTTTCCAGCGGGAATCGTCAGGAGGTGCAAGATGTATTGCAGACTCTGATGGAAGAGGTTGTTAACTATAGTCGTTTTTTGAATTCTTCCCAGTTGAGTCAACGGGTTGGAATCCTGGAAGATCGTTTAGGTGAAGTTAGTCAAGACTTAGTTGTCGCGGAAGAATCGTTCTATCGCTATATCAGTGGCGAGGGGGCATCACTACTAGCGATTCAGGACGGTAGTTTATTTAACGGTATTACTAATAGTCAGCGTCAGCAGCAGGAGCTTAAAGGATTATTGGATGGTATCCAAGCTGAGATGGGAACTATTATGTCTCAGTTGAATTTGACCCCTGACGAAGCTTATACCAATGCCTCTTTGAGTGCTGACCCCATCATTGCTCAGCTGCGGGCTCAGATCCTAGGTAATGAATTGGAAATCGAGCGTCTTTCTGGCCGGCTGCGTCCCGAGCACCCTCAGCTTAAGGCTCTACTAGAGCAGAAAGCCGTCAATGAAAAGCTCCTCCAGGAGCGAGCGACAGAAATTATTGGGGACGATGGTATTTTGGTACCCTTGCCAGATAATATTCGTCGCAATAGTAACCTTGATCCAGCCCGACGAGAACTTGCTAATCGGCTTCTGTTGTTAGAAGGGCAGCGAGACAATATTCAGCAGCAGTTAGTTTCTGTCACTGAGTTAGAAGGCGAGTTGCGCCAACAATATGAGCAATTTCCCGATAAACAGATTCAGCAGGCTCAGCTAGTCCAAGCGGTTGAAGGTCAACGGATTCTGTACCAAACGATCCTAGCGGCTTTAGTCGATGCTCGTTCTGCTGAAGCAGAGGCGATTAGCAGTCTTATTATTGCTCAACCCTCCGTCGTTCCGCCGGTCCCCGATCCAGACCTTGGCGACAAAAACCCCTATTTGATTACGGGTTTAGGCGCTGGTGGAGGCTTAGTTTTAGCGCTCGCTTTGATCTTTTGGTTAGCGATGATCGATGATCGTCTACATTCCATTGCAGAAATTCGTCAAGCCTTGACCGAACGAGAAGTACCCCGATTGGGTATGTTGCCGTTTGTCATCAATATTGACGATCTGGGAGAAGAATCAGCGATTTTGGTGAATCATGACCGGACTTACCTTCCCTTTTATGAGCGGTTCCGGAGTAATATTCGTCGCATTGGCCGCGAAACGACTAAGGTCGTCATGATTACGAGTGTTTTAACGGAAGAAGGAAAGACTACCAGCTCCTATAATTTGGCGATCGCGTCAGCGAATGCGGGTAAACGAACCTTACTTATTGAAGCCGATTTACGATCATCGTCTTTGGCTGGAACCGTCGGTGTTGAGCTTGAGCCCTATGCGCGAGTTGAGCCTTTGCGATATTACGGCGCACGCAATAGCGCCATTAAACTGGTTCCAGACATCGAAAATCTATCTTTACTGGCGACTCCCGGACCTCAAGCTCGCTCCGCTGCGTTGATGGAATCGGCAGAACTGCGTCAGCTGATCAAAGATGCTCGGGGGCGTTATGACATCGTCATTATTGATACGCCAGCTCTGTCTGAGTCTAATGATGCTCTGTTGTTAGAGCCGTTGGTCGACGGTGTGGTGTTGGTGACACGGCCTGGTCTTACCCGCGGTTCTTTGCTGACTGAAACCCTCGATCAGTTTACAGAACTGGAGGTGCCCTTACTGGGTGCAGTGATTAATGATGTCGAAGATTTGATTGCCATCGATGACTTTGATTTTTATGACGATGACGATGACGACGATGAAGAAGCAGCATTGGCTAATTTAGGTGGTGATAATCCTGATGGTGATGCAGAGGAAGCCACCGTTCCTGTGACCCCAGAAGTGGTTTAGTCTGCTGAAAGCCCTCTGTGTTTCTGGTAGCCGGATAGGATTACGTATGAGTTAACAACCATGCAGAGATGATTGTAGTGTTCTAGAGCTTGGTGATAAGTTAAGACAGTCTCGCTCCCGACTTTTTTGGCTGGCTCACTGAAGAGCCACTGATACGGGTCGATTTTGTTGATTTAATTTCTCGGCGCGGTTATGAAATCTGCATTTGCAGCACTCACGTCTTGTTTTGATCAGGCGCTACTAGCGGCGTTGGATATTGATGGGACTGAGCTTGCTCCGTTGGTGGTTCCCAGTTCTAATCCCAAGTTTGGTGATTTTCAATCGAACGTGGCTATGGCGCTGGCCAAACGCCTGAAAATGAATCCTCAAAAGATTGCGGAGCACATTGTAGACAAGTTGGATGTCAATGAGTTTTGCGAGGCGCCGCAGGTTGTGCGTCCAGGGTTTATCAATCTGCGTTTGAAAAAATCTTATTTAGAGCGTCAGCTTCAAAGCATGAGCCAGTCTGAACGATTAGGCGTTGCGATCCCAGAAAATCGGCAGCAGGTCATTGTGGATTATCCCAGTCCGAATATTGCAAAAG
>JBCDHF010000118.1:0-11946 GCA_038750375.1 Cyanobacteria bacterium P01_H01_bin.15 | reverse complement strand
GAGATCAAACCAGGGCAGGTCATTGGGCTCAAACTGCCGGTTTTCCTCGCCATTGTGGCTGGCTGCATCAATACCGAAGCGCCGATTCGGGGCTACACCGAAACCAGTCGAGCATACTTATTGCCTATCGCGCCTCGGATGGCCCAGTTTGTGGGGGGCATCGTTGACGACAATACCGGGCAACTTGTGGAGACGGGTTTGTGGGAAAAAGAAGAAAGTCGGCATACTCCCGCGCTGCGCAAAATCTACCGGCACCTCAGTGGCAGCCAGCTCTCCTTAGAACCCCATCTCCCTCGCAGTTATAAGGAGCAGGACTGTGCTACGGCGGCGCTATATCGACATGGGTTACATCGCATCGCTACTGAATACGGAGCTACGGGTCTGTACTTGTGGCTGATGGGGCACACCACCGGACAACTCCAGGCGGTCTTCGGGGAACTACTCATTGATGAAATTAATCACACCACCAAATTCTGGGGATATGGCCGTTGGCTATATCCAGACGCCTCTTTTTTCAAAACCGGTTCCAGCCTATTTGCTGCTCTCCGCCAAAAAATGCAGCAGCCACAGATTCGAGGCAGTTTAATTCATACTCTCCATCGTATGACACGCACCCTGCATTGGTCAGAGTGGTCCCTCGCGAACCAAAGCCTTTTGCTCTATACTCTCGGGCGCATCATGCAGCGTTTCTTAATCTGGCAGCGGGGCTTAACTCATGAGCATCTGGCTGAACTGTTTGTCGATACGGAATAGTGCTGCGATCGCACACGGATGAATTCCTGACTTATTGTTGATGATGTTTTGATGAAGATATGGGTGGAGGCTTATGAATTTGACAGATTTTATACAACGTCCAGCCGCGCTCAACCCGGCACGACTTCCCCAACATGTGGCGGTCATTATGGACGGTAATGGTCGATGGGCTAACTCACAAGGATTACCGCGTATTGCTGGTCATCGTCGTGGAGCCCAACGACTAAAGGAGCTGCTCCGCTATTGTAAAGCCTGGGGAATTGGCACGTTAAGCGCCTACGCCTTCTCTACGGAAAACTGGGGACGTCCCACGCCAGAAGTCAACTTCTTGATGCAGTTATTTGAACGACTTCTCCAACAGGAGCTTGAGACTCTGCATCAAGAAAAAGTGCGCATTTGTTTTATCGGAGATTTGAGTATTTTGCCCAAGTCCCTCCAAAGAATAATCCAACAAGCTATGCAAAAAACTCTTCAGAATCAGGGAATTATATTTAACGTTGCACTCAATTACGGCAGCCGCCAAGAGTTGACCTACGTTTGTAGAGCAATAGCAGCGGATGTATTGCAAAACAGATTGGAGCTGGACAACATTCGCGAAGAAACCATTACGCAACGGCTGTATACCCAGCACTGCACCGAACCCGATTTACTGATTCGCACCAGTGGTGAAAAACGACTCAGTAACTTTTTGCTCTGGCAGTTGGCTTACAGCGAAATGTACTTCACCCAAACCCCTTGGCCCGAATTCGATCATCACGAATTTCACCAAGCGCTGCTTGCTTATCAAAACCGAGATCGCCGTTTCGGCAAATTGAATCAGCTCGCCCCTCTCTCTATCGCAACTGAAGTGTAAGTTAGGACATGTTAAATGAAGTGTTTGGAGCTCGAACACTCAGCTATTCCGTACCGCCTTCCATTCCTAAGGTGCGATCTCCTTCGACCTAGGCCCAGCAATCAGAACCGGGTGAATGAATTGTGTTTCTATTGACTAGAAAATATCTTTATTGATGTCAGACCCAAATAAAAGGAACACAACATAGTTGACAACGCTACGGGAAACCTCAATGATGGCAAAATTTAATATAAACGTGTAAGTCCTTCCCTTTCTGCAAAAGCGTTGAGTTCTTCCGGGGTCGTGTCTAGCTTCCCATGCACGATCATTGCTTCGGCGATGTCGGCAGTATCAGAGGAGTCAGGCCATTTCTCTGGCTGCCATAGCTTGGCTCGAAATACGCACTTTGGGCAGTGAATCAGAACGCGCTCAACGTGGAGCGCGATCGCAAACTCGGGGACATGCCCATCCACGGCCATATTTTCCCTTAGCTTCTGGTCACGTACAATGCGACATTCTCCGGTTACCCGCAGCGTCTCTCCTTTGCCTGGAATGAAAAAAATTGCCGCCAGATAGGGATTTTGAAGGATGTTGGTAAAGGTGTCTTTTCGATTGTTTCCCGGTCGATCGGGGATAGCCAGAAACTTCTTGTTAAGAACTCTTACAAAGCCAGCTGGATCGCCCTTGGGGGAGATATCTGGATAGCCGTCCTTCGTACATGAAGCCAGGACAATGAAGGGAGATTTTTTGATAATTGCGTGGGAAACCTCATCGATGTGATCCATTACTTTCGCGATCACCGGAGGCGCAGGCGACCCGCAAATTTGACGCAGCTCTCCTGGACTACTAACAATTCCCTCGAAATCAGCGAAAATATCTTGATCTTTGCTCATATCAATGTCACTTGATTCGGTATCATATTCGGCTAACGCTTCAGGTTATTGGCACGTTAATTTGAGTTAGACCAGTATGGTAGCAAGCAAACTATTCCATCGCATTCAGAAAAAGGCTGTGGAAGTTTTAAACTGTGCTGATCATAGAGGCCAAAATAATGGGTATTACAGTTGGCCCTGGACAAGAGAATTCGTGAGATTGCAGAAGTCTATTTTGATAAAAGGGCTTGAGGGATTGCATTAGAATTGCTCTAAGACATATCCAGCTACGAAAATGGATGAGGTGTCGGCTATTTAACTACTCTGGAGCAACACTACCGCATGTACACATATCGCCTCTTCTCTGCCGGTTGGTCCCACTTGCTCGTTCGTGGTGGCTTTGACACTGACCTGTTCCAGCCCCAAATTTAAACGGTCCGCTAGAGTCTGCCGCATCGCTTTGATATGGGGCTTTAGCTTCGGTCGTTCAGCGACAATTGTGGCATCAATATTTGTGATCGCAAACTCGTGCTGCAGAATAATCTGTTGGACCTGATCTAATAGTTCCAAACTATCCGCCCCAGCCCATTTGGGATCAGATGGCGGGAAATAATGTCCAATATCACCCAGTGCGAGCGCTCCAAGCATCGCATCCATAATTGCGTGAGTCAGCACGTCCGCATCGCTATGACCCAACAACCCCAAGTGATGGGGAATTTTGACGCCACCCAAAATCAAATCCCGTTCTGCAACCAGTCGATGAAGATCGTAACCATTGCCGATTCTAATTTTCATGGTTGATTCACCTCCTCAAAAAACCTTAGTTGCGATCACAAAGAAGTGTCAGTTCTTGTCTGATTCTGACAGAAAAAGACCCCCCAAATAAACTACTTGGGAGGTCTTTAAAGAGTATGTTGAGAGACTCTTGAACGCGAATACTCCTGAAGCCTAAGGGGCCAGTTACGACTGGTTTGGCAGCGTTCCGACCGTCACCGCAATTTCTTGACTCCGACCATCCCGCTCAACAGTCATTGCCAAAGGATCACCCGCTGCTTTCTGTTCGACGACTTTCTGAACGTCGCTAGGCTCTTCTACTTTTTGTTCATCTAGTTGCAGAATCACATCACCACTGCGCAGTCCTGCCTTCGCTGCTGCAGAGTTGGGCACCACCTGTACAATTACAACGCCCTCATCAGGCAGCTCTTTCCCGAAATTAACCTTTAACTGCTGCTGAATTTCATCGTTGAGCTGGGCCATCTGAATCCCTAAGAAAGCATGGTCATAGCTCCCTTTGTCAATTAGTTGAGCCGAAATTTCCTCTGCCCGATTAATCGGAATCGCAAATCCTAAGCCCTGGGCACCGCGAATAATCGCTGTATTGATTCCAATTACTTCACCTTCGGCATTCAGCAACGGTCCCCCCGAATTACCGGGGTTGATAGCCGCGTCTGTTTGAATAAACTGCACCCGCTTATCCGGAACGCCAACTTGAGAGCTACTGCGACCCGTCGCGCTGATAATACCGGTAGTCACCGTACTATCCAAACCCAACGGATTGCCAATCGCGATCGCCCATTCCCCTGGACGCAATTCATCAGAATCGCCGAGCGTCACGGTGGGCAGTTCCTCGGCATCGATCCGCACGGTGGCGACATCCGTCACGGGGTCTGCGCCAACAACCTCACCGTTGTATGTACGCCCATCTTTGAGCGTTACCGTGACTTGGTCTGCGCCTGCAATCACGTGAGCATTGGTCAAAATAACCCCATCGGAGCTGACGATAAAACCGGAACCCACGCCCTGTTGAACCTTTTCGCTCGGTCCTGTCGGGATTTGGTTACCAAAGAATCGCCGCAGAAAGGGATCGTTCAGTACTTCCGGCGTCTGAACCTGGACAGTACGGGAAGCGTCTATACGAACTACAGCTGGACCTACGCTTTCAACGACGGTGGTCACATAATTTTCTGGTGTTTGCAAAGAGATAGGTGCGTTAGAAACGCTACTATCTTGCGCGATTGCAGAACTACTAGAGGAAGAAGAATCGCTTGAAAGATAGTCACAGCCAACAATCAAGCTAGCGCCAAGCGCCATTAAGGATAAGGACTTTACTGCACCAGACAGTAAGTTCCGGTTAGAAAATCGGAATTTAGGCATAAGAGAAACAGGTACTCAGATTTGTATGTCTGACCTGAATAACTAACAGCGTGTATTGAAAATAGGGTAAAGAAGAAAGTCAACTCGGATATCTGAAGGAGCCTCACATGAAATGTAAGTTTGAGTTGACATTTACTAGATTAAGCGGGAAATTTGTCAATGGTGTGGATCTTAGATGGATTTTTGGGCGGTCGACAAAGTAATTGTTGAAAATCCCTTCCTGAAAGGATTTTGGGATTTTTATCTTAGAAATAAGAAATCTAGAGGCATCCCTTATAGAGCATATTGACTCCGACTTTTAACAGAATATTGATGAGCGAATTACAGCATGCGTCTTTTTTTAGTGCCTAGCTTCTCGTAATTTCGTTCGCAAAATGCCAAGAGGCTAAATTATGGGATTCCGTAATATCAAGAATTGCTGAGTTCAAGGGGCTTTTCGCTAAAATTTGGTGTCTTGAATACTTACTACACGAGTTTGGATATTGAACTTATGACTCAGCTGTTGAATCGCCGTTCTTGGAAATCTTCCATAGCCGGAACCCTAGCTATGCTCGGCCTTGTCGGCACTGTTTTAGCTAGCTGTGGCGGCACTCCAGACACCGCTACTCCTGAGGGGGGGGGCAACGATTCGGGCGAGACCGAGACGCCATCCTCGACAGGCGAAACCTCAGAAGGCTTGCAGTTAGGGGCATTGCTTCCGACGACAGGTGATTTGTCTTCTATTGGTCAAAGCATGGCGATCGCGGTAGAGATGGCAGTTGATACGATCAATGCTTGCGAAGGAGTCAATGGAGCGCCGATTACGCTATTCATCGAAGATAGCCAAACTGATCCCAGTTCTGCGAGTAGCGCCATGGGCAAGCTAGCCGACGTTGATAAGGTCGCGGCAGTAGTGGGTGCGTTTGCGAGTAGCGTGTCCACAGCAGCCGTCGACATTGCCGTCAATAACGAAATTATGCTCATCTCTCCCGGCAGCACCAGCCCCGTCTTTACCGAGAGAGCTCAAAACGGAGACTTTAATGGATTCTGGGCTAGAACTGCCCCCCCGGATACCTATCAAGCTGCGGCCTTGGCGGCCTTGGCTGAAAAAGAAGGCTTTAGCCGTGTCTCCACGGCTGTAATCAACAATGACTATGGGGTGGGCTTTGAGAAACAGTTTATTGAGGCGTTTACAAGTATCGGGGGTGAAGTCGTCAATCAGGGCTCCCCTGTTCGCTACGACCCCAAAGCCGCCACCCTCGATGCCGAAGCAGCGGCCTCATTTAGCAATGACCCAGATGCAGTGGCAGCCATATTATATGTGGAGACCGGAGCCATCTTCCTTAAATCCGCCTTTGAGCAAGGCTTGAGCGACGGCGTAACAGTGCTGCTCACCGATGGCGTCTATTCTGAAGATTTTGTGGGCAAGGTCGGTAAAACAGCGGATGGTAAATCTATCTTGGCTGGAGCCTTGGGAACTGTTCCCGGGGCGAGTGGCACCGGTCTAGAGGATTATTCAATCCTCTGGCAAGAAAAAACCGGTGGCACCGTGACCGCGTTTGGACCTCATAGTTGGGATGCGATCACCCTACTCGCTTTAGCCGCTCAATCTGCTGGCGAAAATACGGGGGCGGCGATCCAAGCTGAATTGCGGAATGTTGCAAATGCACCCGGTGTAGAAGTGAGTAATCCGTGTGACGCGTTGGCATTATTGCGAGAAGGTCAAGAAATAAATTACCAAGGGGCCAGCGGAAACGTGGATATCGATGAGAATGGTGATGTTGTCGGTAGCTATGATGTTTGGACTGTTAATGAAGATGGTTCTCTAGAGGTGATTGATAATGTAACACCAGTTCAATAACTTCCTGAATCGATAGCTTATGTCAGATAGCGTCGAGTGAGAAGAGAAATTTATCGCTTGAAAGCTATCGCTTTTGCCAGATTGCTTAGGAAATCTCTGATTTTGAGTCTCCTAATTTCTAGAGCGTTCTGGCATACAGCCGCCATCTTCGTAAGGTGGCGGCTGCTATATCTGACATACATCGCCATTCATGTTGCACAGACAAGTCTCGTGCTAACCTTCAAGTTGAACGAGGCTCCCATTGTGAACACAGATAGAACATGTGGGAAGTGCCGACAGTTGTGGCACTTATATAACTGCAACAATTAAAATCTCATGTGGCGACAGATGACGCGCGGTCTTAACTAAGGTCCAAACTCTTCACGTTCTTGCTGAACCTCGGGATTCGCATCAATACCAGGGTAGGTCGCAATTGGCTCTTGAATGCCCAGAATTGTCTGCAACTTAGGCCAAACTGAGGACTTACACCAGCCAATGATTCCATTGGGCAAGGCGGTCACGACCAATAGGAAGAGTGCTCCTTGGAAAAACAACCACACAGCGGGGAATTGCTCACTCAATAAGGTTTGTCCCAGCCGCACTAGTAACGTGCCTAGAATTGCGCCAATTAATGTAGCACGTCCTCCAACAGCTACCCAAATCACCATCTCAATGGAGAACGCGACCTCCATCTGGCTCGGTGTGATGATGCCGGTTTGAACCGTATATAGAGCGCCCGCGACCCCAGAGATTGCTCCAGAAATCGCAAATACGAGAACTTTAAAGCCAGTCGGATTATAGCCAGTAAACCGGACCCGGGTTTCATCATCTCGTAAGGCAATGAGCATTCGACCGAAGCGACCGCTGGTTAACCAACGGCATAAAAAATAAATCCCGACGAGCACCACGATGGTTATCTCAAAAAAAGCCAATTGGACTTTAGGATCGCTGGCTAGTAATCCAAAAATCTGTTCAGTGTCGGTTTTTAAGCCATTGGTGCCATTAATGAGTTTTTGCTGCCCATTAAAAAAGTTGAAGAAGACCAGAAGCGCGGCCTGAGTCAAAATCGAAAAATAGACCCCTTTAATGCGATTCCGAAATACTAAATAGCCAAACAAACCCGCCACGAGCCCAGGGATCACAATGGTCGCCAACACCATAAAGGGAAAGCTTTGAAACGGTCCCCAGAACCAAGGCAGCTCGTTTACGCCATACAGGCTAAAAAAGTCCGGCAATTGTCCCGCTGGCTGCAAATTTAAATGCATCGCGATCGCGTAGCCACCCAACGCAAAAAAGATGCCATGGCCCAAACTCAATAAACCCGTGTAGCCCCAAATTAAGTCCAGACCTAAGGCCGCGATCGCAAGCGCCAGAAAGCGACCCAATAGCTTCAAGCGAAAAGCAGGCAAGATGACAGGCATTGCCACAGCGAGAATCAAGGCAACGCCCAGAAGAACAGCAATCTCGATGAGTAATAATCGTTTACGCGCTTTTTTCTGAGCCTGAAGACCACTCTTTACTTCGTTCATAAATCCTTGTGTCGGGCCAACTAGATTTCAATTCTTTCGTCATGCTCCCCATACGCCCAAGCAAGACGGGGGAATCCGGTCATTGTGTCTACAATTCAACACCGCGACCCTTTTGCGGAAAAATGCCTGCGGGTTTAATTTGCAGAAATACAATAATCAGTGCAAAGACGAGTACTTTAGCCATGCTTGTGGTCGCAAAGAAGTTCAGCGTATCGACCACTGGCGCCACCGCTTCAGACGGCGGCAAGACCAACGCCAACACCCCTGAACCAATGATGTAGTTTAAAATCCCAATGCCGAGCGCAGCTACAACCGTGCCTAACAAATTGCCGACTCCGCCCACAACGACCACCATAAATGTGTCCACAATATAATTCTGTCCAGTATTGGGTCCAACCGAACCCAGCAAACTAATAGCGCAGCCCGCAATACCAGCCAATCCTGAGCCCAACGCAAAAGTCAGTGCGTCTACTTTGGCCGTGGGAATACCCAAGCACGCACTCATGCTTCGGTTTTGGGTCACCGCGCGAATCCGTAGTCCCCAACTTGATTTACTCAAAAATATATAGGTGCCAATCAAACAAATAATGGTTAAGGCAATAATAAATAAACGCACATAGGGCAGTTGGAAGGTGCCCACCGGGAATCCCCCGCGCAGCCAGGTTGGCGCAGTAACATCCACATTCCGCGCACTGAACCAAGCCTTAACTAAAGCGTCCTGTCCCTTCAGCGCGATTCCCGTTAGCGTTGCGATCCCGCCTGACAATACCAAGAAAATTCCCAACGCCACATTTTTCAAGCGCGGCCAATCAGATCGTTTTGAGGCAATTACCCAGCCTCCAAAAAACAAAATACAAAAAGTTGCGATCGCAATAACTAATTGCCAACTAACACTCCGAACAAACTGTCGCAAAATCAAACTGACACCCCAGGTCGCTAGCAACGTCTCCAAGGGACGACCGTAAAGAAACCGCAGTACCCCTCGCTCTAGGACCAAGCCAGCCAAGCCGGCCACCACAAAAGCAACCGGTAAAGCCGCAAAAATATAAAAATCAAAAACAGAATCGCCGACAGACCGAAACAGATTCTGGACCACAAAGGTGCTATACGCGCCCAGCATCATCAGTTCTCCGTGGGCCAAATTAATCACCCCCATCAAACCAAAGGCGATCGCCAAGCCCAAAGCTGAAATGAGCAAAACCGCACCGATACTGAGCCCGTTAAATAAGCCCTCAAGAATTATTTGCACAGATCCTCATCAATTTTCAAGAGTTAAAACATATGTGGCAGTCGCCACCTGCGTCAGGGGGAGGCCGCGCGCCAGAACGCTCTCAAATTAAACAACTTAGAACTAGAGCGGTCCTAAGCGATTTGGAGAAGACTACATAGCAGCCGACACCTTCGTAAGGGGGCGGCTGCGTGCCAGAACGCATTAGGATTAGGCAGCTCAAAATCAGAAGTGCCCTAAGCTATCTGGCGAAAGCTATACAAAAAAAGGAAGGGCGAACCCGTAAGCTCGCCCCCATTAAATACTAAAGCAGGTAATTAGGCACCCTCGACCTTAAACTTGCCGCCTTTGTCCGGATCGCTCCAGTCACAAGCAAATCCAATGGTATCGGGAACATACTGATTCCAGGGAATGGGATCCACCGGACCATCGGTAGCATAAACGATGTCAAACAGACCTTCGTCATTGACTTCACCAATTCTCACTGTCTGAGAAATATGGTGATTAGGCTGCATCGTCACCAGACCCTGGGGCGCATCAAATGTTTGACCATAGGCTGCTTGCTTCACAGCATCAAGATCATCGGCTGTCCCAGCCGCTTCAACCGCCTGCTTCCAGAGAAAGACCATTAAATAGGCTGACTCCATGGGATCGTTCGTTACTCGGTCTTCGCCATACTCCTCCTTAAAGGCGGCAACAAAGTCCTTATTCGCGGGCGTATCCACAGTTTGGAAGTAATTCCATGACGCCAGATGCCCCTTCAGATACTCAACGCCAATTTGGCGGACTTCTTCTTCCGCCACGCTGACTGACATCACCGGATACTTGTCTGGACCCAAGCCAGCGCCCTGCATTTGTTTAAAGAAGGCAACGTTACTATCACCATTCAGTGTATTGAAGATAACGCCCCCATCCGGTAGCGCCTGTTTGATTTTCGTGATGATGGGAGTTACCTCTGTATTTCCAAGAGGCAGATAATCTTCACCAACCGTCTCTCCACCCTTTGCTTTCAATTGCTCCTTGATAATGGTGTTAGCCGTCCGGGGAAAAACGTAGTCTGAGCCAACGAGGAAGAATTGATTGCCTTTATTTTCAAGGAGCCAATCAACTGCTGGCTCAATCTGCTGGTTTGGCGCGGCACCAGCATAGAAAATATTGTTAGAACATTCCTGCCCCTCATACTGAACCGGATAGAACAGTAAATGATCTTTCGATTCAAAAACCGGTAATACAGCCTTGCGGCTAGCAGAGGTCCAGCAGCCAAAAACTACGGCAACGTTGTCTTGATCGATCAGCTTGGTTGCTTTCTCGGCAAACGTCGGCCAATCGGATTGACCATCTTCCTCAATATATTCAATCTGCTTGCCGAGCACCCCCCGGATTCATTAATCTGCTTGATGGCTAATTTCTCCGCATCAACTACGGTAGTTTCACTAATTGCCATAGTTCCACTCAGAGAGTGGAGTATACCGACCTTGATCGTTTCACCGCTCGCTTCCGGCGCGCCATCAGCCGGGGCGTCATCGGCCGGAGCATCAGCGGGCGTATCAGCCGTCGGCTCAGGACTACCACAGGCTTTCAGTAATAGACTCGCTCCCAAACCGGCAGACCCGTAAATCAGGAAATTTCGACGTCCGATTTTTCTAGTCATAGGTGGATTTTTCTACCTCACTCGCAATGGCTCCGCCCACTTACGGCGAGGGAGCGCTAATCAGAGGTGATAGTAAGGGCTTTCCCTTGGTTAAACGGTATCGCTTAATACATTCTTTTCCTTTGCAACAATTTTTTGTTGTTGCCTTTACCATCCGCTTCACTAGGTAATTTAGGGGAAGACAGGCACGAGATTAAGCTGCATGGGACCTAAACCCAGTTCATCGGGAGAGATCGCGATCGCTTCGAAGAGAGCCAAAATGTGCTGTAGCTTTGGGTTACCTCTGGCTTTACCCGTAACCCCCATAGCCACAACTAATCCACAACGGCCTTGGGTTTGCAGACAGCGATGTTCCCATTTCTCTCGTGCTTGACGGTGCTGGGGGGCATCATGAATAAATTCCCCAAAAAGATACAGAGACTGCGCTCCCGTTTCGATAATTCCGAGGTCGTAAACAACCTCGGAAAAACTGTCAGCGCCTTGATTAAAGCAGATTCTTGTAACACTCTGCTCTGATTGCAGCCGATCAATTACAAGCTGGGCCTTCGGTCGAGACGTTTGCACCATGATGATGGGTAACCCATCGGTCTGATTAATGACTGACGGTTTAAGCGGTTCTCCCTGAGCTTGGAAAACTGGCTTAGGATCCAAGCGCAACACATCAATAATGTCCCAAGGCAACATCCCAATGGAGAGAACGGCATTCTCGGGAATCAGGTCGTCTTTCAGAATGAATTCATCAGTCCCCACTAGCTCGCCTGAATGCTCTTGATCAATCTTATAGAGCTCTTCTTGCAAGTCTGGCTGGGTTCGGACAGTGAGCTGAAGCGTTTCTTTCCTCTGTTGAGGTTTTAGAGAAACCCGACAGCGCTTTTCTAAGAGCGGAATTGCGAAATCCTGGGTGAAAGCATTTTGGACGGCTGAACCATGGGCCTCAAAAAAACGCAAAATACCAGACAAGCTGGCGAACACAATTCGAGCTTCTTCTTCATCGCGCAGGGAGCGCATCCCCTCATATGGATGAATACTGCCAAACAAAACTTTCATCCCAGCTGAGTGAATTGTACTCTTGAGCGGGCTACCACTAGCCGAAGATGACAATGTCCCG
>JBCDHF010000117.1:0-11961 GCA_038750375.1 Cyanobacteria bacterium P01_H01_bin.15 | reverse complement strand
CCTTCTTTCTCGACGATCTAACGTTTACGAATCAATCTTTACGACGAATCGCTCGCCTATTTTACGCTAAATTTCATAGCTACTCAGCTCTGTAATCCAACCTTGAGGCTGGCTAAATAGTTTTAGGATTGGCTAATGTGACAAGGATTGTCCTTGTCTTACAGGCACACTGCGGACCTTCGAAAATCTTCAATTTGCGTGAGAGAACTCAGGGAATCCAACCCACTCTAAACACCTGATTTGGATTTCTCCTGAGCGCTCAGATTTGAGATGTCCTTAGAGCTGCCTGCTGCGCTTTCGACGTTTGCGATCGCAAAGATAAAAAACCCAGTAAGCCTCCGATTTTGAAGGGAATGCTTTCAACGTAATGGAAAAGCAGCAGAAAAATTGGATCCAGAGCAAATACTTAACCCTGGCAATGTCATCGGCCTCTTATGTCAGAGTCGGTTTATCAGATGGCAGCCTAAAGATAAGCTGCCATAATCTTTAGCGTGAATAACTGTTAAAAAATACAACAATCGAAAAATATTAGGTTTTGTTGGCATATCGTAAATTCCACCTTTTTAATAAATTTGTTACCTAAAACACTCTTTTTTCCGAAAGGAGTGAGAGTTCTATTGATGCTATCTGAATGTTTATTCATCATGATGGGGCGTCTCTACATCGTAGGGAGCACTGAAATTATTATCAGAAATCATGGTTCAATTTTCAGCCCACCGCATCTTCCGAGGAATCTCTCTCTAAATTCAGTTCAGGACAGCGTCAGAAACTGGTGAAAAAATGCCAAAGCCTACCAATTCCATCTGCCCTCGTTCCAATTCAGAGGAACGGCGTCTTTCCTTTGCACAGCAGCAAATGTGGCTGCAGTATCGCTTAGATCCAGAACGTCCCATTAGCAATCGGTCATGCAATTTACGCTATTGTCAAGAGCTGAATGTAGCTGCCTTAGAGAGTGCTCTGAATGAGATTATCCGGCGTCACGAGGTTCTGCGATCACGGTTTCCAGACCGAGGAGGGGAAGCAACTGTAGAGATTTTCCCCGAGCTAACCCTTAAGCTAGCGCCAATTCATTTAGAAGAGTTAGATGTTTCTGAAAGTGAGTCACTCGTTCAAAAATGGGTTCAGCAAGAAGTTCAACAGCCCTTCGACATTACCTGTGAACCGCTTATTCGTGCAAAATTACTGCATCTGAGTGTAGATGAACACATCTTATTGCTGACCTTTCATCCCATGGTATTCGACGATTGGTCGGAAAAAATTCTTAAGAATGAGCTAGAAATCTTATATGAGGACTTTCAACGGGCTACCACCTCTTCACTCGCGGAGTTGCCTATCCAATATGCTGACTTTGCCCATTGGCAGCGACAGAGATTGAGTGACGAGCAAATCCAAACTCAACTAGCGTATTGGCATCAGCAGTTGGCAAACATGCCAGCAATGCTTGAACTACCCACTGATAGACCTCGCCCGGAAGTCAAGTCTAATGTTGGGAGACGGGCGGGATTATGTTTAGACGCTGATTTAACAAGACGGCTTAAATCATTTAGCCGGGAGCAAGACTGCAGCCTTCTAATGACCTTGATGGCAATATTTCAGGTGTTGCTATTTCGCTATTCAGGTCAAATAGATATTGCCGTAGGCACCCCTGTCTCCAATCGGCATCGAGCAGAGGTTGAACCGCTTCTGGGCCCATTTACAAATACCTTGGTGATTCGTAGTCAGATAACCCAGTCACTCTCTTTCAATGATTTTCTACAACAGATAAAACAAACTATTATTGGTGCTTATCATCATCAAGATGTTCCGTTTGAGCAATTGCTTCAGTCCTTAAAACTAGAACAAAGTTGGGGCTTCACACCTATATTTCAGGCTTTTTTTGCGCTGCAGCCTAGAGCGGAAGTTGAGAGGAACTGGTGCTCGCTTGCCTCTGACTCAGATATTGCGATATTTGACATTTCCTTGCATCTCCACGAGGGGGATGACGAGCAATTGACGGGGTATTGGAGCTACAGATCAGATCTATTTGATCAAGCAACGATTGAACGGATGTCTGGACATTTCAGGCAGTTGATACAGGGGATTTTAACAACTCCTACCCAAGCGATTGCCACGCTACCCCTTTTAACTGACGCAGAACGTCAACAAATATTATTCGAGTGGAATGGTACGACAGTAGACTACCCATATGATAAGAGTATTCACGAACTTTTTGAAGAGCAGGTTGTCAAGACCCCCAATGCGATCGCCTTAGTCTATGAAAATCAATCATTAACGTACACAGAACTCAACCACAGAGTAAATCAACTGGCGCACTATTTCCAGTCTCTTGGGGTTAAACCAGAAGCCCGAGTGGGAATTTATCTGGAACGTTCGCTTGAATTAGTGATTAGTATTCTCGGAATTCTAAAAGCTGGTGGTGCTTACATCCCGCTAGATGCCAATAGTCCATTGGCCCGCAATCAATTCATCCTGCAAGATAGTCAGCCGTTGCTGCTTGTCACGACAGGGCATTTATTGACTGATTCATCCGAGTTTTCATGTCCTATAGTTGATCTTGAAACGCTGAAGGAAACTTTATCCAAGCTGTCCATCAACAATCCTGCATCCCAAGTCCAACCAGATGCTCTCGCATACATCATTTATACATCTGGCTCCACCGGAGAGCCTAAAGGGGTTTTAATTCCCCACCAAAACGTGATTCGTTTATTTGCTGGGACCAACTCAGCATTTCAATTTGGACACCATGATTGTTGGACATTATTCCATTCCTACGCCTTTGATTTTTCTGTCTGGGAAATCTGGGGAGCGCTACTTTACGGTGGTCGCCTGGTAATTGTTCCGTACGAAATTAGTCGTGATCCAAATGAGTTTTATCAACTCTTGATTGACCAGCAGGTTACGGTCTTAAATCAAACCCCATCGGCGTTTTTTGGACTCATTGAAATTGATCGCACCTACCCTGAAGACGCGCTCAATCGGCTACGCTACGTTATTTTCGGTGGAGAGGCGCTCCCGATAGAAGCGTTAGCACCTTGGTGGCAACGCCATGGTGATCAAAAACCCCGGCTCATCAACATGTACGGTATTACAGAAACAACTGTTCATGTAACTTATAAGGAATTGAGTCAGCAAGAACTGGGCAGCAAAGGTAGCAACATTGGACGACCGATTGATGATTTACAGCTTTATTTACTTGATTCGTATCTGCAACTAGTCCCTATCGGTCTACCCGGAGAAATTTGTGTTGCTGGTGCGGGGCTGGCGCGCGGGTATCTAAACCGCCCCAATTTGACAGAAGAACGATTTATATCTCATCCATTTGCGGCGGATCAGCGACTCTATCGAAGCGGAGATCTCGCCCGCTACCGTTCCGATGGCTCCCTTGAATATCTCGGACGGAGTGATCGCCAAGTAAAAATTCGGGGTTTTCGTATTGAAATCGGGGAAATTGAAGCCCACTTATCATCTATTACAGGGATTAAGAATGCCCTCGTGATGGTTCAAGATTCTCCTAATGACAAGCGTTTAGTTGCGTACATTGCGAGCGATATTGACCTCGTAGTCGCCAACCTACGAAATCAACTAAAAAGCAACTTACCAGACTATATGGTGCCGAGTGGATTTGTGGTAGTTAAGGAATTCCCGTTAACCGCCAACGGCAAAGTAGACCGCAATGCGCTACTGGCTCTACAACCCGTCGCTGACTCATTTCGAGCGGCTCTATCCCATCCGTTCGTCGCACCAGTGTCCCCAACTGAGGCAGCTTTAACAGAAATCTGGGAATCACTATTACAGGTGAACCCGATCGGTATTGACGATCATTTTATTGAATTGGGCGGCAACTCGCTCTTAGCGATTCAGATGATCGCCCGTACTAGCAGTTCCCAGGGAATTGACCTTACCTTTAAAGAATTTAGCGATGCCGGGACAATTCGTTCACTTGCGACAGTCGTCGATCAGAAACAGTTATCCGGGCCTGTGGACCAACTAGGCCCAATTCAGCGGGTTGACCGCGATCGCGATATTTTGCCTATTTCTTTTCCCCAAGAACAAGTCTGTTTTATGCAGGCATTATCGCCCAATATACTTGCTTACCAAACTCAAGTTCATATCCGTTTCCGAGGTGCATTAGATGTAGCTGTGTTGCAAGCAAGCTGCCAAGAAATTATCAATCGCCACGAAATTTTCCGAACCACGTTCCATCTAATCGAGGGTCAATATGGTCAGCGTATTCACGACAATGGGATTGTCAGTTTTGAGTTCGTTAGTTTATTAGATCTGCCCCAGGAAGAACGGGAAGCAGCCATGCAAACGTCGTCTTGGCAGAATGTCCATCACCCCTTTGACATTACCCAGTTACCGCTCATTCGTTGGGTACTTTATAAATTAGGGGATCACGAACATGTGCTATTGCAGTGGGAGCACCATCTGGTTCATGATGGCTGGTCCCTCAATTTCGTCTTGTTGAAAGAATTATTTATTTTATATCGCGCCTTTTCTGAGGGGCAGCCTTCGCCGTTGCCGCTTATGCCACTGCAATTTGCCGACTTTGGCAGCTGGCAGCGGCAATGGATGAACAGTGCGATCGCACAGAAACAGTTGGAATATTGGGTCCAGCAATTAGCGGATGCACCTAATCTACTGCCTTTGCCGACTGATTATCCAAGACCTGCCGTTCAAGCGTTTCGAGGGGCGATAAATCGCTATCAATTGCCCGATTCGTTGTGTAAGCAGTTGTCCCAATTCACGCAACAGAAACAATTCACTCTGTTTGTGGTGATGGTGTCAGCCTATTATCTGCTGATGCATCGATATGCTCAAGTCGACGATATTTGTCTCGGTTCTGGCTTTGCCAACCGACAGCAAGAAGACCTCGAAAACTTAATTGGCATGGTTGTAAATACAGTGATTTTGCGCAGCAATCTGTCCAAAAATCCAACCGTGACTGCTTTCCTGGAACAAGTCCGTGATGTTGTTGTTGAAGCCAGCTCGAATCAAAGTTTGCCACTAGATAAAATTGTCGAAGCGCTCAACCCCGAACGAAACCTAAGTTACAGCCCGCTCGCTCAAGTGGTCTTTAGCTTTCATGATTCGGCATTCCCTGACCTTAGCATTGATAATACCCAGGTAAAACTCATTGCTCCAATCGCCAATGGCTCAGCTAAATATGACATCAATATCATCGTTATTCCAGAGTCGCAGCGTGATCTTTGCGGCATCGAGATGGTCTGGGAATACAACACCGATTTATTTGAGCCGAGCACCATTGACCGCATGCATCGGCACTATGAGACTCTCTTAGCGGGCGTAATCACTTCTCTCGATGCTCCGATCAACACGTTGCCTATTGTGACTCTGTCGGAGCGTCAACAGCTGCTTGTTGACTGGAATCAGACCAAAACTGACTATCCGAAAGATGACAGTATCCATAAACTGTTTGAAGCCCAAGTCAATAAGACCCCCAATGCGATCGCAGTAGTCGACGGCGAGCAGTTGTTGACTTATCACGAACTCAACGATAGAGCAAATCAATTAGCCCATTATTTGCTGTTGTTAGGGCTGGAAACGGAGTCGCGAATCGGAATTTGTTTGGAGCGTTCGCTAGATCTAATTATCGGTTTCTTGGCAATTCTTAAAGCAGGTGGAGCTTACGTTCCGTTAGATTTGAGCTATCCTGAACAGCGATTAGCCCACATGGTTCAGGATGCCGACATCCATTGTTTATTATGTCGTCGAGTTGGCCACTCTCGCTTGGGTTTTTACTCGGGACAACGAATTTACTTCGAAGACATTCCGGATGATATAGAACGGTTATCACAGTTGCCTCATATAACAGGGTCCCATCTGGCTTACGTTAACTTTACCTCCGGGTCAACGGGAATGCCCAAGGGGGTAGCCGTCAATCATCGAGGGGTTGTACGCCTTGTCATTAATCCAAATTATGTCTCTATTGAAGAGCACGACGTTTTCTTACAGCTAGCCCCCGTCTCATTTGATGCGGCTACCTTTGAAATTTGGGGCGCCTTACTCAACGGTGCCAAACTGATCCTTTATCCCGAGCCGTTACCTGATTTAGAACAATTAGGCTGCATTCTTCAGCGGGAAGCCGTCACCATTTTGTGGTTAACCGCAGGTCTCTTTGATGTTGTTGTTGAGAAAAATCTGGGGGCCTTAGCGTCCGTCAAACAACTCTTAGCTGGTGGTGATGTATTGTCACCCCTCCGCGTTCGACAATTATTAGATACATATCCGAATTGTACGCTTATTAACGGCTACGGACCCACTGAAAATACAACCTTTACCTGTTGCTATCAGATTCCTCATTCGTTCGATCCCAGTCGCAGCCTTCCTATTGGCCGCCCGATAGCCAACACTCAAGTGTATGTGCTTGACCATGACTTGGAGCCTGTTCCGGTTGGTGTGCATGGTGAATTATTTATTGGTGGTGATGGCTTAGCAAGGGGCTATCTGAATCGACCTGAGCTGACAGCCCAAAGCTGGCTGACGAGCCCATTTAACCCGACGGAGCGCCTATATCGCACGGGTGACATTGTCCGCTACCTTGCCGATGGCAATCTAGAATTTATCGGTCGACGGGATCGTCAGGTCAAAATTAGAGGCTTTCGGATTGAACTTGGTGAAATTGAAGCGCAATTAAATTCGATACCTGGTTGTGAAGCTGCGATCGCAGTTGTGCAAGAAAACTCTTTGGGCAACAAACGCTTGATTGCCTATGGCATCCCGAGCAAAGAGACGGCACTTGATATTGCTGCAGTCAAAGAATATTTGGTTTCAAAACTACCAGACTATATGATTCCCAGTGCAGTGGTCTCTCTGGAGGCATTTCCTCTAACTCCTAGCGGCAAAATTGATCGTAAAGCGCTACCCATTCCTGAATTTCTGCCAGAGGAGAGGGCCGTCGCCCCTCGGGATCAATTAGAGGAAGAACTCGTCACCATATGGCAACAAGTTTTGGGAATCGAATCTATCGGCATTCGAGATGATTTCTTTGAGCTAGGTGGACATTCACTATTAGCCATCAAG
The DNA here is from genome assembly GCA_038750375.1 of Cyanobacteria bacterium P01_H01_bin.15. Taxonomy (GTDB): domain Bacteria; phylum Cyanobacteriota; class Cyanobacteriia; order Cyanobacteriales; family JAAUTE01; genus JAAUTE01. The sequence continues at coordinate 4,917 of JBCDHF010000117.1, read as the reverse complement.
CTCTTTTCCGAGATTGAAAAAAAATGGCATAGGGCCTTACCCCTCGCGACTCTATTTCAGGCTCGTACAATTTCTGAACTAGCTACCGTTATTCGTGAGCGCCAATATCAAGAGCATCCCTGTCTTATTCCCATTGAAACTCAGGGGTCCCGCCCGCCCTTATTTTTCCTGCCCCCTGCGGGAGGCCACATGCTGGTTTATGAACGTTTAGCTCGAAACTTGGGTAAAGAGCAACCGATGTATGGACTTGAATATCAGCTCCCTGAAACGGGCGATCCTCAAAACGATTCATTACAAAAAACAGTTGCTGAATTCATCAATGCGATTCGACAAGTACAGCCGCAGGGTCCATACCATTTGCTGGGATTATCGTTTGGGGGGCTGCTAGCTTGGGCTGTTGCCGAAGAACTTGAACGCCAAGGTGAAACTATCGGAATTGTGGTTCTTCTGGATTGTGCTGCCCCAGAAGCCACAGTGCGACAAACGGGATTGGCTCGCTTCCTGTCTGTATCTGGTTGGGTAATTTACGAGCGAGTGCGGCACCTCTGGCGTTTTTCTCGAGATAGATTCAAACGAATGATCTCTCGTGAAAAGTCAGAGCGGCAGCGTCCATCGATTAGTGTCGAGCGCCAGACGACTACAGACGTTGACAAACAGCGGCAACTAAACAGACAGGTTGACGATATTGTCCGGAGTCTAAAGCAAGTTGCCCAGGAAAGCTGGAGCAAGCGTTTAGATTATTGGGGAGCTAGGCTATTAACATTCACGGAAACTTTTTACTACGTCAAGCCCGTATACGGAGGTCAGCATTATCTAGATGATATCGGTGATGTCTTAGACAAGAAGACGTTGGAAATGTTGCAGGTAAAGTTCAGCCTGTTTAAGACCTTTCGACCCTCTCCCCTTCGCTGCCCCGTTTTATTATTTCGTGCGAAGGAGCGTATTCCCAGTTTGCTCACTGAAACTATGATGGGTTGGGATAAATTCGTATGGCAAGACTTGAAAGTGATAACGGTTTCCGGGGGGCACCATACAATTGTAACTTCTCCTCAATTGGCTCATTATTTGACTCAATATCTACATCACTTGAGGCATGAAACTGTAATAAATGATCGGTAGCTCTTGAAACAGAAAGATACATTGTAATGAGGAGCAAACAATGTATTCGGCTTAACCTGCTTTTCTATCTTTTTGGAGAAAAAGAGGCGGCAGCGGATTAGCCACGAATTTTGCTGTACGATGCGATAGTTAACTCTGTTGATCGATCAAAGAAGCGACAGATAATACTGCTCTAACTTCATCGATCAAAAAACAAAAAAATAGAATAGTTATGCTTTCAAAGCACGCTATAACTTAGCCTCCTACTCGTTGGCAATTTCATCCTACTTGACAATTGAAGATGCGATATTCGGACTAGACGGGTTAACCATGACCTCTCTAGTTTTAGGAATGACGACTAAATCCATATCCTCCATCGGAATTGCACCCAAGAGTACTTGATCTCCAATCACCAAGGCTCCAGAAAAGCCGATTCGATTCTTAAAGCGAAGCTCAATTGGACCGACGTAGGGTACAATCTTTTCTCTGCCATCCGCTAGCGTCACGACTTTTTGATCGATCGCCTCAAGTCCCAATTGAATTTGAATATGTGGGGGAATGTAGAGATGGACCGAATCTGTGTCGGCTAGAGCATCAACTTCTACCGGCTCAAGCGCAGGAAGTCGCGGGTTCCGGAGCTGAATAGACGCGTTTGTTAAACCCATCTAAGTGTCCTTATGTTTTCTGCACACTAATTTATCCAACGCCTAACGATTCTGAACTCAAGACCGCAGTTAAAAATAATGTTTATGGGACTGTTTGCAATATTTGGTCCCAGGCTTCCCTTCTCTTCGCCGCTTCCCACAAGATCAATATTGAGCTAAACAATGAATTACTAGGCGAATTTTTCGCCTTACCTGAAAATACAAGCCTCCTAATGAATTCTATCCAGTCTCATCCTTGGCCCAATGACGCCGAAGCTGCTGCTAAAATTCAAAATCAACTGCGATCGCAAGTTATAAAAACAGACCAATTCAGCGAGATAAAGACGGTAGCAGGCGTCGATGTCGGGTTTGAGGATGATTACGCGATTACTCGGGCAGCGGTTGTCGTGCTGAGCTATCCAGGGCTATTGCTGCTCGATTCTGCGATCGCAAGAAAACCCACTACATTTCCATACATTCCTGGGTTTCTTTCTTTTCGAGAAGTCCCAGCGATTTTAGAGGCGATTGAGCAGCTCAAAACCCTGCCGGATCTATTCATGTGCGACGGTCAGGGGTATGCCCATCCGCGACGCTTTGGAATTGGCTGTCATTTGGGAGTGTTGCTGGATCTGCCGACCTTGGGTGTGGCGAAATCCATATTGGTAGGGAAACATGCAGAACTCCCTCAAACCAAAGGATCTTGGCAGCCCTTAATTCATCGCGAGGAAGTGGTCGGTGCGGCTTTGCGATCGCGGGAGAAAGTTAAGCCCATTTATATTTCGTTAGGGCACAAAATTAGCCTTGAAACCTCTATTCAAATTGTGACCAACTGCCTGACCCGCTATAAGCTTCCAGAAACGACCCGCCAGGCCGATAAACTGGCGTCGCGGAAGCCCGGTGCGCCGGATTTGCTAAACTTGCCATTATTTTGAACCCGCACCTTTTGGACCCTGGAGTTATGGTTACTGCCACTGCGCCTGATCTAACCGAAATCGCCCGCAAGACCCAAGCTGCCGCCCGTTCTTTGGCGACTCTCAGCACTGCTGAGCGCAACGCGAGTCTGACAGCGATCGCCAATGCGCTGGACGCCAACCAAGCGGAAATTATTGCGGCCAACGAAGCGGATTGTGCAGCGGCGATTGAAGAGATTCCAGCCGCGCTGTATGCCCGCTTAAAACTCTCAGCGAGTAAGTTACAAAACGGGATTGTCGGCGTGCGGGACGTGGCGAAGCTGCCGGACCCCATTGGTCATTCGCAAATTCATCGAGAATTAGATGATGGCTTAGTGTTAAAGCGCTTGACCTGCCCGGTGGGGGTGTTGGGAGTTATTTTTGAAGCACGACCAGATGCGTTGATTCAAATCACGAGCTTGGCGATTAAGTCAGGGAATGGCGTTATTCTCAAGGGCGGACGGGAAGCCCTCAAAACCTGTCAGGTATTAACGAAGATCATTCATCAAGCCTTATCTACAACAGCTGTTGACCCCGCAGCCGTGCAGCTCCTAACAACCCGCTCCGAGATTCAATCGCTGTTGTCCTTAGATCAATATGTGGATCTGATTATTCCAAGAGGGTCTAATCAATTTGTCCGCTACATTCAAGAAAACACCCAGATTCCGGTACTCGGTCATGCCGACGGGATTTGTCATCTCTATCTCGATCAGCAAGCCGATCTCGATAAAGCCATCGCGATTACGGTAGATGCCAAAACCCAATATCCAGCCGCTTGTAATGCGATTGAGACCCTGCTCGTACATCCTGCGATCGCAAAAGAGTTTTTACCGGAATTAGCCAAGGCTCTGCAAGCGAAATCAGTCCAATTGCTCGGAGATGAGGCGACCCGAAAGATTTTGCCAATTGAGACAGCAGAGGAAGTGGACTGGGCAACGGAATATAGTGATTTAACGCTGTCGATTAAAGTTGTCGATTCTCTGGAGTCTGCGATCACGCATATCAATACGTACGGTTCCAAACATACCGATGCGATTGTGACAGAAGATGCGGCAGCGGCTCAAACGTTTATGAATCAAGTGGATGCAGCGGGCGTCTTTCATAACTGTTCTACTCGGTTTGCCGATGGTTTCCGGTACGGTTTCGGTGCGGAAGTGGGCATCAGTACCCAGAAGTTACCGCCAAGAGGCCCGGTCGGCTTGGAAGGTTTGATGACGTATAAATACCAAGTGGTGGGGGATGGACATATCGCCGCGACCTATACCGGAGAAAATCCCAAGCCGTTTACCCACAAAGAGTTAAGTTAATGGACCTCAACGGGAAACGTGTCATCATCACTGGCGGTTCTAGCGGCATCGGTAAAGCCCTTGCTTTGCAGCTAGCAAAGCGAAACTGTGCGATTGCATTGGTTGCCCGCAATGCCGAAAAGCTACAGCAAACCCGAACAGAGATATTGCAGGCATTCCCAGGAACTACGCTAATTTCCTGTCCGGCGGACGTAGCGCAGCGCATCGAAATTACAGAGACCATTACGTCTGTGATCGCAAAGTTGGGCGGAGTGGATATTTTGGTGGCGGGAGCGGGGATCGCACAGCCAGGTTATTTTGAGGCGTTGGAGCTGGATACGTTCGAAAAACTGATGTCCGTGAACTATTTTGGGGCGGTATATTGCGTCAAAGCAGTTTTAGAAACGATGAAAAATCAGCAATCCGGGCATATCGCGTTGATTTCTTCCGGAGCGGGGTTGATTGGCGTATATGGCTACAGTGCCTACGGTCCCACCAAGTTTGCGCTACGAGGTTTGGGTGAGTCGTTACGCTGCGAACTGAAACCCGGTGGAATTGGCGTTTCAGTCGTTTACCCTCCGGATACGGATACACCGCAATTAGCTTACGAAAATAAAACTAAACCACCAGAAACGGCGGCGATCGCAGGGTCGGCAGGTGTGCTTAGTGCCGAAGTAGTCGCCCAAGCCATTCTTAAAGGCATTGAACGAAATCAGTTTGCGGTGACCCCTGGTTTTGAAATGTCGCTGTTAAATCGGGTACACAGTCTCATTGCGCCTGCATTTTTTGGTTTTTGCGATCGCATAGTTGCTAAGCACCAAAATGAAAAGAAAAAAAAGCAGTAGTCTCTCACTGGATTTCTTGAAGGTCTGAATCAGTAGACGTTTGTCACTCCTATTGGGCAAGGCTTTTAAGTTCAGAATAGTGGAATGAAAGCCT
>JBCDHF010000116.1:0-11982 GCA_038750375.1 Cyanobacteria bacterium P01_H01_bin.15 | reverse complement strand
TTATTCCGTTGTTTTGTTGGATGAAGTCGAGAAAGCCCATCGAGATGTCTTTAATTTGTTGTTGCAGGTTCTTGATGACGGACGCATTACTGATTCGCAAGGTCGGGTGATTGATTTCCGCAACACGATCGTGGTGATGACTAGCAATTTGGGTAGTGAATATATTTTGAATGCAGCCCGTGACGGTGCCGGTGCGAGCCAAATTCAAGACCAGGTGATGGGTGCTCTTCGCAAGCAGTTTCGGCCTGAATTTCTTAATCGGATTGATGAATCTATTGTGTTCTTGACGCTAAAACAGGAAGAACTCCGGCAAATTGTGACGCTACAAATCAAGCGTTTAGAAAAACTTTTGGCTGAGCAAAGTTTAGCGATCGTGTTGTCTGATGCGGCCAAGGACTATTTAGTACAAGTGGGCTACGATCCAGCGTTTGGAGCTAGACCTCTTAAGCGTGCCATTCAGCGTGAATTGGAAAATCCACTAGCAACCAAGATTTTAGAAAATGCGTTTCCCGCCGATAGCATCATTGCCGTCGATTACAGTGAGGCAGACAGTTTAACGTTTACTCAGCAAGCTCCTGCAATCGCGCTGCCTACCGCAAGCTAGTTGTGATTAGAAAGTCTAAGGAGTACGGATTACTCGGAGCCTATTTCTCCTGCCTCCAAATGCAGACTTTATTAGAAATTCCACATCACCGGATTATCGTCCAAATGATCCGTGACGGTTCGCCCAATGGCATCGATTTTAGCGATATCAGCCGCACTCAGTTTGACGTCCCCAGCTCCGGCGTTATTTTGCGCTTGTCGCATATTTCGAGCGCCCGCGATCGCACAGGTCAGGGGTTGGGCAATTAGCCAAGCCAAAGAGAGCTGGGCCATAGAGCACTCGTACTGCGCTGCGATCTCTTTTAACTGTTCGATCGCGGCCAATGCCCGAGGGTAGTTTTCGCTGTTAAACAAGACATTGGCGCTACGATGGTCCCCTTCCGCAAATTGATGATTAGGTCCAAATTTACCAGTTAGTAGTCCTTGGGCCATCGAGGAGTAGGCCAAAATCGTGATGTTGTTTTCGATGCACAGCGGCTGCGCATCCGCTTCCACTTTTCGCCAAAACAAGGAATAAGGCGGCTGAAGGCTAACAATTTCGCCATACTGCAATGCTTCGCTAAGCTGCTCTCGAGAAAAATTAGAGACCCCAATCGCGCGAATTTTACCGTCTGCTTTGAGTTGATTCAATGCCGCCATCGTTTCAGATACCGGCACAATCTCAGAATTAAACGCGCCCGCTGGCCAATGAATTTGGTAGAGATCTAAATAATCTGTCTCTAAATTTTTTAAGGAGCGCTCACAGGCTTCAATAACAGCATCATATTGCAAGTGGTTGGCAAACACTTTAGAAGCAATCACCACGCGATCTCGTATCCCTTCAATGGCCTGGGCGACAATTCGCTCAGAATGACCCTCGCCATAAATTTCCGCCGTATCAATGGTGGAAATACCCGCATCGACGGCACCACGAATAGCGCGAATGGAAACCTCATCATCAATGCCGGTCCACATCCGCTTCCCCGCTTGCCAAGTTCCCATCAAAATCGGTGTAATTTCGATCTCTGTTTTGCCTAGTTTGCGGGTTTCCATAGTGCCAATAATCAACGATGTTTCAAATAATAAGACTCTCGAACGTTAGACTGAACCTGTGCTAAGCAAAAGACGGGTGGCAGCCAACGGCAAAACGAGTAGCTCTGAGATCAGACGGAAGAACTTCGGCGAAACTTATTTCCTTTCTAAGCGCTTCATTGCGATCGCTAAACTGGTTTTGAGGCGACTAAAAGAAGAGACTAAATTGCCAATTTCATCAGAGGATTTCCAAGTGAAGTTCGCCTCTAGATCGCCGGTACTTACAGCTTCTGCGACTTTCGAGACTCGTTTAACGGGCCGTACAATTGAGCGTCGAATCCAGTAGTTAACCGCCCAAATAGCGGCAGTGAAAATCCCCACAAATAGCGCCATCATCCAGAAAAACTCGGTTTGTGCTCGCTTGTTAATGGCGCTAACTGGCATCGAGACCAGCTGCGTACCGAGTGTTTCATTGAGCGGCCAGTTGAAACCCCGTTGATCGCCATATAGAGCAAGCATGCTGGCGGGCGCATCTTTGGGGCTGCCATGACATTCCAAGCAACTCTCCTTGGTGACCTGGATGGGTCGAGCGATGTAGAAAAAGTCACCACTTCCACTACTGCGAACGCCATAAACTTCATCTTTCCTCGAAGTTTGAAAGGCTTTAATCAAATCTTGCTCAAAGGCATCGGCAGCGTCCCGAGGATTGGTCGGATTTAAGACAGCTTCTTTGTAGGTGTAGCCTGAATAAACTTCTTGCTGTCGCAAAGTTTCAAAGACCTCCCGAACCGAATAGGCAGGGATGGTCTCGGGCAAGAAGGTCGCGTCAAGTCGATCCACAAGTTCCGGCTTGACTTGGTCGCTGGTGTAGGCGCGAATTGAATTCATTGTGGACATCATCAGTTCGGCTTGGGCGACCACTTCCAACTCCGCATTATGTTTCAGGAGTAATCCCAATGTCATGGCCGCGATGACGATCCCCCCTGCAAAAATTAATCCCAGTAAGATCGTAAATTTCTGCGCAATGCCAAAGCGATCAAACGTTTTTTTGGAGGGGTTTCAACATGTTCTTGACGGCGAATTCTAAACTGCACCTTGCTTATAACCACCAAGTATATGAGCGATATTTTTCGCAGCGCAGCGACCGCACCACATGCCATAGCTAAAGCTGAGAAGTAATCAAGAAAACACCCGGGTTTCCCAAAAATCCAAAAAAAACCAAACTTCATTGCTGCGAATCCTCATGGAGTGGCTCTTGAGCTCAGCTGGCCGAAGAAATGTCAACGAACCTAAGACAGCTCCTCCTGTAGCCGGGCTTGCAGCAGTTGATAGCAATCGTCTACTGAGGTGCGCGATCGCAACGCGTCTACAAGCGCATCATAGGCCTGCCGATGTCGTTCCAAAATTGATTGTGCTTGCAGCTGGGACCATTTTTCCTTCTGCTCAAACTTAGATTCTGGTATTTGGCACAGTCGGTACGCCAAATACAGCTGTTCGTGATCGTCACCCCCGCCCAGGGTATTACCGTAAACCATTTTCTCGGCCGCCATTCCGGCCATCCAGACTGTACTATAGCGTTCGACGGCAAGCTGAAATTCTGGCTGCCCGGGGACCAGATCTACCAGTCGAGTCGCCTCAAATTGGACGCCTCCGCGCCCAGCTTGCCCAGAGCGAAAGGCCTCCCAAGCCGTCAGTGTGTAGCCCGTCACCGGGATTCCCAAACAAAATGCTGTTAGAAAGTGACCCGCTTCATGGCGCAAAACTCGCTCCCGCTCTTCCTTGGTCGCAAATAAATCTAGTAACAGGGTGACGCCACGACTTTGCCACGCTAAGGTGTCGGCAGTTGCCAGCCCTAAAATTCCCAGCGTGATGCCAGCCGGTACACCCAGTGGAATCTGCGCAATGGGTGCAATGAGCGAAAGCATAGTTATGCTAAAAATTCCGATAGCCAGCAAATTCAACGCGGTTTGGGGCATGGGATGGCCGAGAAGAAACGTAACATTTAGTTAATGGTATAGCGATTCTTCTAGGAAGTGCTGAAAAACCTAAGTTGTTTGTCTATGATTTTGCGGTAATGGAATGACCCTCCGTGAGCAAGTAGCCCGAGCAATGGACGATGTGGAGCGCCCCCTGAGTCAAGGGGTGAACTTGACAGTGCTGGGTCTGACCTTGCTGTCGTTGGGCATTTTTGTGGTCGAAACGTTTACGTTGCCAGCAGCGTGGCGAACCGGACTTCACTACGTCGATTTTGCACTCTTGCTGATATTCTGCGCAGAGTATTCTCTGCGTCTCTGGTCGGCGCCCAATCCCTGGCGCTATGCCCTCAGCCCTGAGGGGTTGATTGATTTACTCTCAGTATTGCCGGAACTATTGGGGGTGCTCGATATTCGCTTTGTCCGAATTTTTCGCTGGTTTCGGATTTTGCGGCTGCTCCGATTTTTCAAGCTGGAAATCCAAACTCTCAATGTGCGATCGCCGGACACGATTGTGTTTGCCCGGATTTTAGTCAGCCTTTTTTCAATCGTCTTTTTTTATTCTGGGCTGATCTACCAAGTTGAGCATTATCAATTTAATAGCGCGTTTCGCAATTTCCTAGATGCTGCGTATTTTGTGATTGTCACCATCACCACCGTGGGTTTTGGCGACGTGATTCCGCTCTCGGAATGGGGGCGGGCTGTGACCATCTTGATGATCCTGACCGGCGTGATTGTGGTGCCTTGGCAAATCAGTGAATTGGTCAAGCAAATTGTGCGCTCCGTCCGCTCTGGCGATCGCGAATGTGAACATTGCGGTCTGGAGAGTCATGATAATGATGCTCTCTTCTGTAAGCGCTGTGGTGCTCGTTTGCCTATGCGATCACCGCTAAACGGATCTGTGAGTGAAGCCATCTCCTCCGTGGGTCAACCCCCTCCTCATTCAGCTGCCAATCCGCTAGCGTCAGCTTCATCTTCTGAAACGACTTCTGAGTAACGATAGCCTTCGCCAGTTCACTGAGAACACTTCTAATTTTGAGTTACCTAATTCTAGAGCGTTCTAGCACGCAGCCCCCACCTGATGAAGGTGGCGACTGCTATAACTGCGATCACAAACGCTGTCGTTTTCGTCACTACCCCGGCAGGGATCGCGACGTGACAACCACCCGACCGGCATTTTTGCGCCGCACGACCGGCAGCTTGACACTGCGCAACTCACAAAGATTAAGGGACCGCCCTTCCGCCCGCTGCCAGTTTTTTTGTGTCGTTTGAATCTGTACCGCCAAAGTTTGCAGGTCTGCGATGGCGGACTCTAGCTCCTGGGCGAGCTGATTAATGTGAGCAGCCTGCTCGTTAAATTGCTGTAATGTCGTCCGCATTGGCAGTTGTGTTGTAGCAGCAGGCTGAACAACATCGGAGAGCGGACTGGATTTCACCAGTCGTAAAGTGGGCTGAGTCGTGGGGTTAGTCGGCGTCGTTACAAAAACCATGACAGTCTCCTTGATTGAATTCAGATTGGTGGATCGATGATACAGAAAAGGTTTTGAGGGGGTCTGAGAATTTCTGGGGAGCCTGATTCCGTGAGCCAGTGCGGTTTCAATCTCCCCAAATCTCGAAAACCAGCGTTATGCACAAGCTCTATGACCCTTGACTAGTACAAGTGTTCCTCCTGCTTGAGCTAATTTCAGTGATCGGTAAAGTAGGAGAGTAAATCACGCACCTTCTGGTTTATTCAGGATTATGGTTAAAACTGCGTCTACCATGTTGCCCCTTGGCACGCCCGCGCCTGATTTTGCGCTCCAAGACGTTATTTCTGGCGACGACCTCAGTCTCGCGAGCTTTGCGGATAAGTCTGCGCTACTGGTAATGTTTATCTGTCAGCACTGCCCGTTTGTGAAGCACGTTGAAGCCGAGCTCGCTCGCATTGGGCAAAACTTTGCCCCCCAAGGCTTGGGCGTTCTCGCCATCAGCGCCAATGATGTGGAGAACTATCCCTCAGATAGCCCCGTAAATCTCAAGCAGCAGGCCGTTGAATTTGGATTTAATTTCCCTTACGCCTACGACGAAACGCAAAAAGTTGCCCAAGCCTATACCGCTGCCTGCACCCCCGACTTTTTCTTATTCGATGGCGATCGCAAATTAGCCTATCGAGGACAGCTTGACGACAGTCGTCCGGGAAACGATAAGCCAGTGACCGGTGCAGATTTGCGGGCAGCGATCACATCAGTACTGGCCAAAGAAGCTCTGAGTGCTGACCAAAAACCCAGTATCGGCTGCAATATCAAATGGAAAGTCGGCAATGAACCGTCGTATTTCAGAGTCGCTTAACTAAGGTCCAAAACGAGTCACTCTCGGGAAAGTCCGTTGTCAAAAGATGCGGGCTTTCTATTGGGTTGCATTGAATGTTTCTTGGGTCCTGACCCAAATGATTGTTTCCCAATAAACTTCTCGAGACTAAAAACTGATCAACGCCACACCGCAAACCATCAGTCCTGCGCCGAGTAACCGCTCCCGCAACCCAAATTCTTTAAAGACCAATGCGCCAACCAGAACCGTCATCAAAACACTGGTGCGCTTAATCGAAACCACCTGCGCCACCAAGGCTAAATTTAACGCCTGCATCTGAAACAAAATCATCAGCCCTTGCAGAGAGCCGATTGCAAGCAACAGCCAAAACTGCGATCGCAATTGCTGTCCCCAAGCTCCCTGGCTTTTGATGACTAGCGCCAAGGTCAAAGGAATCGAAATGGTCGAGAAAGAGGCGATCGCCCAGACTGTGGGTGACGAGCGCGAAATGCCCAAGCGATCAAAATTGGCCGCCACACTCCACAGCAATGCCACCAGCAAAATCATTTGTGAGCCCCGATTCTGCAATAACGCCCTCAGGGGCGCCCAAATGCCGCCGTTTGCCTGCCGCAGATTGAGCAAATACGCCCCGCCCACAATTAAGACAATACCCAATGTATGACCAAAATCCGGAACTTCACCCACCATCAAAGGCGATGTTACTAGCAGAAACAATGGAGTAAAGGTTATCAATGGGACCGTCAGCGACAGCTCTCCCCGATTAATGCCTTTGACATAGAGCAACGTGGCACAGCTATTGATAACACCGCTGCCTGCCACTGCCCACCAAAAGGACTTCGGCAACGGGGGAATTTCAATAAAGAACAACATCGACCATAACAGCGGTAACGACAGAGCCATGCTGGACCACGCCACCAAATATTCATCGGTTGTCTGTAGTGATCGCTTGCTCAACAAATCCCGACTGGAATCCACGACCGCTGTCAATAATGCCCAAACAACCCAGCTCACCGCTCACCCCTGCTGCTTGCTAGCGATATCATAGCCACAGGACTGTTTCCGCCCAATGAATCCGATTCCGCCTCCTATGCTCGGCAACTATCAACAAAGTCAACTACGTATCGAAGTTTCCGCTAGCAAATCTGCAATCGCCGACGCATTGCTCAAGCCCGCTAATTTACGGCAATGGTACTGGTTTGCTCGGCTGGAATCTGGTCTGCCGGAACAGTTTACCCCTGGACTGACTTATACCGGCTACCTAGGGCCCATTGCTTTACATTACGTGGTTGATATTGCCTCTGAAACCTGTTTGCGATCACAATTGAGCGGCGCGATTGATGGCTATCATGAATGGTCCTGGGGTGAAAACTGGGTGCAGTCCCGCCTAGAAGGGATTACCGCGTTGCCGTTAAATTTTGGTCAAACCCTGGGGCTCATAAGTTTGCGCACGTACTTGCAGCGTCAAGAGGCTGCTCACCCCACTCAGAGTCCCTAACCGACTCGTCCCCTTTTTTATGTCTTCCCTGCCCATCAGTATTAGCGACGAGTTTATTGAGCTGTGCCACACTCAGGTCAGTCTACTCGAAGGTATTGGGGCAACGGACATTGCCGTTTATATTACTGACCCTCTGCCCACTGCATCGGATCTGAGCGAATCACGATTGTGGCTCACTGCTTTTTCGGCAGACCCATCTTGGCGCTCACCAAAAGAACCGGTTTTGAGCTTGCCCGAATTCTGGCATCGTTATCGTTCGGAGGCTTGGCCAACGCAGGCGCTAGCCCTGCCACCGACTGAACCCATCGCTGAAGCGACTTTAGCTGAACCGCTGGAGGGACTTAATCAACTGGTGATTCCCTTTATCCGGGAAGATATTTTGCTAGGGGTGTTAGTGACGGCTCGCCCGGACTGCCCTTGGCAAGCGAGAGAACTGTCACAGCTCGAAAACATCGCTGAAACATTAGCCATCTCTCGATTTTTAGACCAAGCGAACCACTGGTATCAGGAGCAAAATCGGCAATTTAGCCAGCAACAACATCAAGAGCGCCAACTCTGGGACGATCTGTTGCATCAACTGCGCAATCCAGTAGCGGCACTTCGCACCTTTAGTAAACTGCTGCGCCGACGTTTGACCACGGATGATCGTAATTATTCTGTCGCCGAAAGTATGTTGCGAGAAAGCGAACGCCTGCAATCTCTCCTTGCAACTTACAGCGAGCAATTACCACCCCTCACAGCAGCACCGGATAACATTCCCGCCTTACCAGCATCCCCTCAAGCCGTAAGCTGCCAGCCCCTGGATCTACAAGAATTACTGTCGCCTATCCTCGACGGAATCCGAGTGATCGCAATCGACAAAGAGCAACATTTTTTTGTCCAGTTACCCGCCCGCTTACCTTTGGTTAATGGCAATGCCCAGCAGCTCCCAGAGGTGTTCAACAACCTGCTGGAAAATGCGGTCAAATACACGCCGGTGGGTGGCTATATTGCAGTCGGTGCTCAAACAACTGTGGATGAAACTGGTGCTTGGCTCGGCATTGCTATTAGCGATACTGGCTGCGGTATCCCGCTCAGCGATCAAGCCCGTATCTTTGAGCGTCGCTATCGCAGTCCCCAGGTTACCAATACGATTGCTGGGACCGGCTTAGGTCTCGCCATTGCCGCTGACTTTACCCAGCAAATGAACGGTCATATTGATGTAATTAGCCCGAACCATCTCGCAAATCAGCTCGAACTTGCCGAACCCGCCCCTGGCACTACCTTTATTGTCTGGCTTGCGATCACAGAAAACGCCCAAGAAAAAACGCCTCCTACATTGGGAGACGCCACAGTAGAAAACGTAAATTAGCTCAAATCTAAGAGCAGGCTAGCTGGCAGCGATATACTCTTTAACCCCCGCTCGGCGACGGCGCAATTGGTTTAGCGCTTGGTTTTCCAACTGACGCACCCGCTCACGGCTCAGGTTCATCCGCTTACCAATCTTGGCCAAAGAGAGTTCTTTGCCGTCTCGCAAGCCGTAGCGTAGAGCAATAACCTCCCGCTGTTGCGGCGTTAACTCAGAAAGTAAATTATCAAGGTCTTGCTTCAATAGCTCCTGAGTCAGATAAGTATCTGGAGAAATCCCGTCATCTTCTAGCAGCTCAGACAGTTCCGTATCTTGGTTATCCCCGACCCGCACGTCCAGGGAAATGGGCTGTCGGGCAATGCTGAGATACTCACGAATTTGTGCGGTTTCCAAACCCAACGCGGTAGCAATCTCACTAGGCGTTGCACTTCGACCGAGCTGTTGAGCCAACTCACGCTGAGTTTTTTTTATCTTGTTGAGCTTCTCTGTAATGTGAATGGGTAGCCGAATTGCCCGAGCTTGCTGTGCAATGGCTCGCGTGATAGCTTGTCGAATCCACCAGTACGCATAGGTTGAAAACTTGAAACCCTTGGTTGGATCAAATTTCTCCACGCCGCGTTCGAGACCCAGACTACCTTCCTGAATGAGATCCAGAAACTCCATGTTGCGCTTCTGGTATTTCTTTGCGATCGCAACGACCAAGCGCAAATTTGCTTCAATCATCTTGTGCTTTGCGCGGTTACCCTGCTGCAAGCGCTTGCGCAACTGAGGCACCGATAAATCAGCGGCTTCTGCCCATTCTTCTACCGTCGGCTCACGCTCAAAACTCTTCGTCAGGGACTCCTGGACCTCCAGTAATGCCATCAACTTTTGAACTTGCTTACCCAAAACAATTTCCTGTTCATGGGTCAGCAGCGGTACACGCCCAATCTCATGAAGATAGGTTCGGACCATATCTGCAGAGAACAAAGGCTTTTCGTTAGTTTTGTTGAGTTTAGCAGTAGGCATCTTTTCTTTTTTCTGACTCCCGAAGCTGCGGTTTAAAAACTAGCCACTATGCGTTCTAATCCAGCATTGGTGGCAACTCCTTCACATCTAAATCTGTTGAAATCACGTTAATTCTTCCTCAACCGCCTTAATATCGGTTTAGACGCTAGCGGCTTCTATAAGGTTCGAATCAGATTGGGCACCCACTAGCTACCAGAACGTTAACCACCAAGTAGACAATCAGACCTGACAATCTAAGCTAAAGATTCTAGCGATATGACCTGAGGAGAAACGAAGAATTTCAAAAAACTTTGCAAATTAAAGGTTGAGTCGAACCACATAATTGACCTCCTTTGCTCCTTACTGAAACGACTCACCTACATTGGCTTATGGCAATTTCTCTGTGCGACTTCCTGTGCTGTTAATGACATTGTGAATCCAAACGATCTGACCCAGCATCCTACTGTCGGGCGATACAAGAGGCCAATTCATTCAAACCACAAGCCTGTCAGAGCGGTGTCACTCCCTTGCAACATGATGTTTAAGATTCTGATAGTAGTTCGCTCCCGGAAGCTTACTCTGGCAGATCCTGCGACTCAAGTTTGCGAATCTTAATCGGTGTTTTTTGCAAATCAGGTAGCTCTACCAACTCGCGCTTACGGACTTCTTGCGGCATCAGTACAGGTAACGGCTCTCGTTCGTCCTCTAGCCAATAGCTTGCCACTGGTAGCGTATGCTCCAGATCTTCCAACAGGCGAGGAATCACCATAACGGCGCTCAATTCACCAATGCGCTCGGCTTCTTGGATACCGACATCAATTGCGATCGCAACATTGGCAATCGTTCCGCGAATAATGGCGGTACACAAGCCATCTCCAATTTTTTCGTAGGACGCCAACTGGACATCTGCCGCCTTGAGCATGGCGTCTGAAGCGCCCACCATGGCAGGGAATCCACGAGTTTCGATCAAACCAATCGAGCGATTGCTTAACTTAGAATAGCCGCGCTGTTCTTGGGCAATCTGTGCCAAATGAGAGCCAATAGGAAAGACGGCCTCTAGATTAGGCATGGGTCTCGCAATCACCAGCTTAGAGAGTAACTGCCCAAACTGTTCCGCCGTCCGCGCGCCCTCTTCCACCGCCAGCCGCACATCGGCAATATTACCGCGAACCACCGCTGTACAATGCCCGCTTCCGATCTTCTCGTAGCCGACTAGAATGACATCCGCCGACTTGAGCATCATATCCGCCGTGCCCACAATTGCTGGAAAACTCAGCGTAGAAATGAGACCCAAAGCACAATCACGAGGCAAGGGACCTTGCGGGGGCGAAGCACCCATCCGTCTCGTAGAATGTTTCACTGGTAAGGTCATGGCAAAAAGCGTCCGCCGTCAAGGCTAATGGTCTAGCTGGAAGTCCTGTCGATGAGATCCGAAATAAAGCTCCCGCCGTCCTTAACTTGGCAAGGCTGCGTCAGTCAATGCAATCACAAACCTTCGCCGCTAATAACAATTCTGGAGCGTTCCAACTGGGTTGAGGTTTTCTTTAGACTTCAACCTATCACTAGTCTATATGTTAGGAATTGGTTTACTCGTAAAAAGCATTAAGCACACTGATTGGATTTACTAATGGTGCCGATGGATTTATCACCTGCCTCTTCTGGGTCTGAACCTCTATCAAAATCTGACGCCGAAGAACTCTGTCGTAAGCTGCTCCATAAGGAAGGAACGTGGGTGGATTGGGGCCGGATGTGTGCCCGGTTGCAAGCCGCTGGATATTCAACATCGCAAATTTTTGAGGCAACGGGCTTTCAAGCCAGTCAACAAAATTTGGTCACGGTGGCAGCACAAGTCTATGGCAGCGTAGAGTCCAGTGAACCAAATTCTGAAACTCTATCTTGGTTGCGGGGTCCCAAAACCGACGTTGCCCATGAGCTGCGCATTCTCAATCACAAGCAACGGGCTTCCGCCGCTGAGTTTGCCGCCCGCAAAAATTTAGATGTAGATGGCGCCAGAGAGTTAGCAAAAGCCATGCGCGATTTTCGGCGCACGGGAGTACCGCCTTCTGCATTTACTGATGCACCGGGGGATACCTTGGCTTATCAGTCTTGGCGTCGAGCGAGACAAACCAACGACCTGGTTACGCGATCACGATTTATTGCGCAAGGACTCAAGACAGCTGAAACCATCAGAGCACGGGAGTCCTTAGAGGAACTACTGAGCGACTTTAGCATTACCGCCTCCCAGAAACAGCCTCTCC
>JBCDHF010000115.1:0-12036 GCA_038750375.1 Cyanobacteria bacterium P01_H01_bin.15 | reverse complement strand
CACTTCTAGCATTCTCGTTTTCAGATATAAAATAGGATTTTATCGGGTATTTCCGATGTGACTTTCACTTCTCTTGTTCTCAGTTGCACTTATAAAAGAGGATTTTATCGGGTATTTCTGGTGCATTATGGGGCAATTCTCACTCCTCGCATTTTTCTCCGTTACGTCAAAAAGCTTCAATGATTTTGCTAGCGGGATCACTCAGATCTTTTGTTGTGTGAGAAATATTCTGAGCCAACAAAAACACTAAAATGGGCTACACTCCTTGCTCAGCAATAGTTTTAGCATTCAAGAGTTCGGCTTAAGACTGCATCTTTCAGAGATGAGATAAGCGAATTTTTCTCCAGAGTTGTGAGGGAATCAAAGAACTCCTCGCTATTACTCATGGATTCTTCAGACTTATTGCAAAAGGCTGAGCCCACCAAAATATGTACTGCTTTCGGTAACAGACCCCTTATCAGCTATCGTTTTCGCTTCTATTTGCTGGTGTAAAAAGCCTATAACTCTCAACGCAAGTGATGTCTATGGGATAAAGGGTGAAGTTGCGCTCGATTTATTTTTATCTTGACCTCACATAGAGTATTTTCACTGAAATAAGGCTTGAAAAATTTTTTGAAGTACTGCTACAATCTGTCCAAATCAGTAGATCCCGATATATTGATTTTGGTCGATGTTTTTTGTTGTTATTAATAGAGAGGAGACTTTTTTAGCAACAAGAAAATTCACATCAAAGCTAAGATGCTTGCCAAACAGGCTTTTTAGCCCTTGACCCCCAACGACCAGAGCACTGCTGTCTTGATGAAGTTGGTAGTGTATATATGTCCTTGCATTGTTGACCCGCTCTCCCTAACCGATTCTATTTAGGTAGTACTCTACGTGTATTTGCCTGGGTGTTTCTGCTGCTTGTTTCTTTTCCGCTTCGGGTCATATTCCAAAATAGTGAACAATTTTAAGAGGTAAATGAAAACAATGACTACTAACTCCAGCGAGTATGTAATTTTCCTTCGAAATGCAGATGGTACAGAATTTAAGGTTTTGATCGATGGGGGACTCCCTGTTTTCTTGATTGATGATGTTCCAGCCGATTCTCTGAATGACTTCCTGGAAGCTGCTGTTACGGCACTGGGTGGCGAAATTACCCACACCAGGGGGGGCGACGTCTCGGAGGATGCTCTTGAGCATTATGGCGGTAATCAGAATCCTGGGATAACAGTGGTGGACTTGACTGCCATTATCAACAAAAGTGGTGTGAAAGGAGCGTTCCGAGCTTCTTTTGACGATGTAGCAGATGTTACTGCTTTTGAAGCATTTGCTGCCGATCTGTTGGGAAAGGAGTTTAAGGCAGTTCAATTCTTTGAATGGAATGGTGGCACGAATGGTGGGGCCAACTCCGTTCGGGCATATACTAATGATGAAATCATTCAGATAAACGGCTATGGGACAGATGATAGCTTCATCTATCAATGGTGGGGGTCGGATGTAAATGGACGAGAAGTGACCGGCAACCTTAATGAGTTTATCGACGCCATGGGCGATGTTTTTGGCGGAACACAGACGCAAGACGCCCACTTGTCTATTGACCAACATGGGACAGTGCCTACAGTCTCGCTTAATGGTGACGAAGTTAACATCACGAAGGGCGGCAATACGGAAACTTGGACGTTTGGCAGTGATGGAGAGGCTCAGGTATTCTTTGATTTTCTGGACGAATTTTTTGTCGCCTTGAGTGACCCGAATATTGATCCTACGGCTGGTAACGATAGCTTCACGACGAATGAGGATACGCTTCTAGCAACGGGCAACCTGCTTGATAATGACATAGATCCGAATTTCCAGCCGATGTTGGAGGTGAGTCTCTTCGATGGGTTTAGTGTAGACGGTGCCGCGGTTGATGTTAACCCCGACGGGACCTTTACCTACGACCCGACAACATCAGCTACCCTCCAGGCGCTGAATGAGGGTGAGATGCGTACCGACACGTTCACTTATGTGGTTCAGGACCGTGACGGCGGCACCGATATTGGAACGGTCACACTTACAGTTGAGGGTGTAAACGATATTGCCACCATTACACCCAATATTGGGGGTTTGGAAATCGTAGAGGAAGATAACATTCCCTCAGTTTCTGGGAGTCTAACTGTCGAGGATGTCGACGATGGTCAAAATGGATTCCAAGCAATCTCTAACGAAGAAGGGGACTACGGCAGCTTCACCATTCTAGCCGGTGGTGGCTGGACCTACAGTCTGAATAATGGGGCGGCAAACGTACAAGCTTTGGCAGAAGGTCAGCAAGTCCCCGATTCATTCACAGTAACCAGCATTGACGGTACTGCCAGCGAGACAATTGATTTTATCGTCGTTGGTAACAATGACGCAGCGGAGATCGGGCTTGCAGATCTTGAGGGCGCGGTGACAGAGGATGATGCGAGCCCGATACTGAGCGATACGGGTACCTTCGCATTCACGGATGTAGATCAGCTCGACAGCCACAGCGCTTCAGCGCTCTTGGTCTCGTCGACTAACGGTACAGCCCTCGGGACGCTTTCAGCAAGCGTGACAACGCAGACCAATGGGTCAGGTCTGGGCGGCGTGGTGACGTGGACCTATGAGGTCGATAATGCTGCGGTGCAGTTTCTGGGCGAAGACGACGCAGTAGTGGAGATCTTTACCGTTACGCTGGACGACGGCGGAATCAACGGTGAGGTGACTCGTGATGTTGAGGTGACGATTAACGGCATCAACGACGCGCCGACAGATCTGTCCCTAAGCAACGACAGTATCGCCGAAGACCAACTAATCGGCACTGTAATTGGCAATTTGAGTGCCAATGATGTAGACGGAACGACTCGTACCTTTGAAATCATTGACGATCCTGACGGCAAGTTCGAGATCGTGGACAATGAGTTGCGGCTTGCGGCACCTCTGGACTTCGAAACTGCAACCTCACATGTTGTCGAGGTGCGGGTGCGAGACGAGGATGATGGCGTCACGGATCAAGAGTTCGTCATAACGGTGGAGGATGTGGACGATGTACCCGTCATCGATCCGACGACTTTCGAGATACAGGAAAACGCATTTGTCGGTGCGGAGGTTGGCTCGATAACGGACAGCGCTGGTGTTCCGAATGTCAAGTATTCAATCCTTCCTGGCGCCTTCGATTACGTCTTTACAATCGACGAAAACACTGGTCAGATAACTGTTGCGGATCGTGACGCTCTCGACTTTGAACTAAACCCATCCTTATCGATCCAGGTTCAGGCAGAGTCAAACGGGTTCACGGATGTCGAAACGGTTACAGTCAATCTCATTGACCGAGGGATCTTTACCTTCGATGCAAGCAACCTCGGTGATAGCATTACGGTTTCTCCAGTGGCTGACGGTGTGGTCCGCCTGTCGGGCACTGTAAACGGGCAGCTCCTCGATCAGATTGTGACTGACGCGGAACAGATCATCGTCAACGGTTTGAACAGTGGCGATTTTATCCAAGCGAATGGCGACTTCACAAGGTCCTTCCTCGATGACGTCGGCTTTGTCTTCAACGGCGACTTTGGCAGCGATATCCTGGTGATAAATTTATCTGGAACTTTCCTTCCCGGCGCGGAGCTGAACGGTGGTGGCGGGGGGAGTGACAGGCTTGTGGATCGGTCCAACGACGGGGACACAGTATTGAATGGCAGCGAGCTAAATGACCGTTTCCAGCTATTCGGAGGCAGTGATACGGTCAACGCCGGCGGCGGAAATGATATCATCCAGTTCTTTGTGCTCGATGGCGGAGATACGGTCGATGGTGGAAGCGGCTATGACGAAGTCAGGAGCATTAATCTCACGTCAAATGCAGCAGTAAATGATATTTTTGACGGGTCAGGATTCATAAGCGTAGAGCGGATTATACTCAGTGGCGGACGCGGCGATGATACCTTCACCGGCAGCTCGGGCAATGACGATCTCCGGGGTGATGGCGACAATGATATCTTGCGGGGCGGTGCGGGTAGTGACATTCTCGTTGGCGGTAGAGGCATTGACCGTCTTGAGGGTGGGACCGAGAACGATACGCTTAGGCTCGAAGATGTGAGCACGGGCGATTTCGTTGATGGTGGCGCAGGGTTCGACCGTTTACAGGCATTCGCATTCACCGACACAACGGGTCTTTCGCTTGATGGTAGCAGCATCACTAACACTGCTATCGGTGGCACGGTCATCCTGAATGGCGACGCGGCAAACCCTCTAGCCGTCAATGTCGAGGTTCTAGATCTTCGCGGCGGCAGCGGTAATGACATCCTCATCGGCGGCGCAAGCAATGACATCCTCTTCGGTATCACGGGCA
The DNA here is from genome assembly GCA_038750375.1 of Cyanobacteria bacterium P01_H01_bin.15. Classification (GTDB taxonomy): domain Bacteria; phylum Cyanobacteriota; class Cyanobacteriia; order Cyanobacteriales; family JAAUTE01; genus JAAUTE01. Next base: position 7,712 of record JBCDHF010000115.1, on the reverse strand, counting down.
ATGACATCTTGCAGGGCAACGCGGGCAATGACGACCTTTTTGGCGGTGGAAATGACGATATCTTTATATTTAAAGATGGCGATGGCGTTGATCGTGTCTTTGATTTCAACAGTGGAAACAACCGGATCGACCTGAGCGGGATCAGCGGCATCACCGGATCAACGACGCTCGCGACTCTTGCAAGCGATACCGGCGGTTCTCTTTTCCAATCCGGCACCACAACCTTTCTCAGTTTCAATGGTGGGAGCGATCAGTTCCAGATCTTCAACACCCCACTCTCTTCGCTTACAGACTCAGACTTCATTTTCGTTTAGAGGAGCGTCGAGCTGCGTGGTAGGCACTCAAGAAGAGTTCATCCACTAGATGTTCAGTTTCCTATTGGAATGCTCAACGCACCCTCGTCTGTGTTCGTCTTGCGAATCAAGTCGGATCTCTGGCGAGGGCTCGTTGCCAGTACAGGAAGGCAATCTCTCTTTATCTGCGGGTGGCGCTAACGCACGTTAGTCTACTACCTGCACCAAATATAGAGTTCTGTCGCAGCCATTGACAATGGGAGCTTGGGTACAGACAATTTTTGAAAATATAGTTTTATGGACGTGATACATCGTGCACCGAAAAATCATTGCAACAGCTCGGGACGAATACGTCTACTTTACTGCTACTGCGATCGTCAGAATTTTCGAACAAGCCGCCACAACAAATCTCAAGGCAAGATTTTTTTTATAGAAACTTCAACACTTGGAAAGGTTAGATGATTAAATATTCCACCCGTGATTTCTGACCTTTCAAGATATTTCTCTCCTCTTAGATTTCTGAAGATAATGATTCGCTGATTTAATCAATCTAAAATCCAATATTCTTGAATATCTGCCGCTGCATATATTCGTAACTTATCCTCCAGATCTCTCTTTAAGCTGGATTTTGCGATCTCTATGATTAAGAGAATATCGTCCGGTTCAGGGTGACGAGCGAAATACACAGGATCTGGTAAGCGAACAATGGCGATGTCTGGTTGGGGTTCTGAGATCGTAAGTGTGATCGGTCAATTAAAGCGGGCTTCCGCGACACCGGAGATGAGGTCTTCAAGGTATTTTGTTCCTCGTCTGACCGTTGTGAAATAGATGGGTGTCTTTGGACTTTTTTCAAAAATTTCGCCATCTAGCAATTCAACATGACAGTCTCGCAAAATATCGGCTTCAACCATACGGTGATATTCAGTGACAGACAACTTTGCCAATACTTTCATCGCAGAGCTGTCTCAAGATAGAATTGCTGAGTAGATTTATTTTACAGCCTTTCCCAGAGAACCGTAGGAGTCTCTAACCTTATTGGGTATCAAGCATTGCTAGCCCGTTACTCAGTCGTCTTCTCTCACAACCGATCCCATATTATTGCCTCCGTTTTACGATGCGCTGCTTTTTTCTCAAGCTAGTCTGTAGTTAGGTCATTGAGCGCAAAGAGAGAGGTAGAAGAATGGGTTTGGGAAAAAGCTGGGTGATTAACCCCATTGCAGGCTTTGCGATTGCGACCACCGCCCTCCTGAGTCTAAACGGCGGATTCCTGGCTCAAAGCACACGAAAGCTCAAGCCGACAGAAGCAGATTTAGCGCTGATCACACCAGGACCGATCGACGAATGGCCGCCAGAACTGGAAGCCGCATTTCAAGCGCGAGCAGCTCAAGTCCTAGAGTACTTTGCCAATGCGGAGAGCTATGGCAACACAGCGGGGGAAAATGAAAAGCGGTCTTATCCCTATGCCATGTTTGATTTTTTCGCAGGGAACCGGCAGCGTGCGATCGCGTTTTTGAGTAGTGAAGATGCCCATGCCAAGAAACATGCTCATACCGAAGGCATCGATTTCTACTTCAGCTTTACGCTCAAAGGACAAATGCGGAAATTTTTTCTGCTCGGAGACTTTTTACCGGAAGACTATCGTCAACGCTTTCTAGAGGGAGGACGTTTATGGACGCGCCAAGATCCGCTGGAGTTACCGCACCCAGTCTATGGCTTTGGCAACGGGACCAGTGAGGAATGGAGTGTGAAGCGTCGGGGTCGTTGGGTGGATGGCCGCAACACCGATAACTTGAGAGCTATGCGGGAAGTGGCGATTTATCTGATGGCGGAAGCTACCGGCAATGAAGATACTCGACTGCGCTATCGTGACTATCTACAACAATTTGTTTGGCGACTCTATCATATTGGAATGGGGGAATGGGAGTCAGCTATTTATCACGGACATACGTTTGCCGCTTATCTAAACTTATATGATTTTGCTCAAGACCCAGAAGTAAAAGTGATCGCAAACTCAGCACTCGATTATTTATCGATGGCGGCAGCCTTAAAATATCACCAGGATAGCTGGAGCGGTCCGACAAAGCGTGATACGCCATTAAGTAATCGAACGTTTGGCGCCAGTGCTGCTCGGTTATTTTGGCTGTATTTTGGCGATGCGCCCTCGGTTCCTCGTCCCGAGAAAGATTCAATCCATGTGATTACGAGTACCTATCGTCCACCCATCGAAGCTGTTGCGATCGCGAACGGAGAATTTGTAGGTCCTGTGGCTCAATTGAATACGAAGCCGACCTATGAAACTTGGAAGCCGGGCAATCAAGAACCTATTTATTGGGAAACGATGTTTTATGGACAAACGTTTCGAATGGGTAGCGTTGTCAGTGCGTCACCGGCAATGGATGTGACGCCCTTTAAATTAACAGCAGCGAATGCTGAAGGTGGCGCAGATTTTTTTGTCGTAAATCCTCGGGGATATGGGGGTCAGTTCAAGCAAGGGAAGCCCCGGCATCAGCAAGTTAGTCAATATGAGAACTTATTAATTTGGCTTGAATACTTGCCCACAGACGATGCCCGACCGCTCATTTGGCAGCTGCCGCAGAATGCTCAAATCATTGAAGAAGGTGGATATATTTTCGTCGAGATGTCCGATACATGGCTTGCGATCGCGCCTATTAACTTGAGCAATCAGCAAGTCGTTTCGTTTAAGCCCAAATTACAGACTCACTATTCAACGGAGCAATTATTCAAGTTCAGCTCTGTCCAAGGCTTGCGTGGATTTGCGCTAGAAGTCGAGGAGCCAGGAACTTACCCAAATTTTGCTGCGTTTCGGGCGGCCGTAATTGAGAAGTCCAACATGGACCTTTCTGCGATCGCAACTGGAAAAGTCAACCTAAGAAGCTCTCAAAACCAAACCTTAGCCATGCAATTTAATCCCCAAACGGACCTGCCCATGGTTTGGCAAAACGGTCGGCAGTTGGATTGGTCGGCACATACGGATATTTTTAGCGGTCCATTGCTGTCTTTGGATCGAACAGAAGGAGTTTTGCGATCGCAAGATCGTGTGATCAATGCCAGTCCCACATGGTTGAATTACCCCAATTAATAGTTCAATATATTTTTCAACATTAATTGCCTGGATTCATCGTTTGGGGTGGTGGAGAAAAGCGAATTTCAATCCGTCGACGACAAGGATCATCTTCACCACCTCCAATATTCTTACTAATGCAAGAGACGCCATTATTGGAAAGACTATTACTCTTTTCGTACAGTTGACCTGCTGAATAGGCCCGAAACGATAAACCAAATTCAGTGGCATCTGGATCCTTTTCAAAAGCATCTTTTAGTTTGCTAGCAATTACCAATGCCCTAACCAGACCCAACTCAGCATTAGAACTAGACGGATTTTGTTTGCTTTCAATACTACTCAGATCTCCTCCTACCACAATGTCTTGGAGTTCAGAGTCCAGCGACCTCTGCCCGATCGTATGCGGAATATCATCAGTATGTCCAATGACTTGAACTTCATGCCCCTGAAGATTAAATCGCTTAACTAAGTTTTTAATCTCTGTCACTAACTCATTCTGAATGTAAGTTAATAGCGCGGTGGATGGTTTAGCACTACCTGCTTCAAAAGCAGGCTTTGATGCTTCTGAAAACTCAATTACGGGAGCTGACGTTAACTCATCTACTTGTGTTGATAATTTTTGATTTTGAGACTCTAGATCATCGACTATTTTATCCAGCGTCCCAATTCGCCCTATCAAGTCTTGATTCTCCTCATTCAAAGTCGCTATGATTTGCTCTAGCTCTTCTTGAGTTGAAAATCGGTTTTGTCTAAAGAATGAAGACTGAATCACAGATAAAAGTAACAGTAAACTTAAGATCAAAAAAGCGCTAGACATCAAATCAGTCGAAGATTTCCAGACATCTAACTCTTCAAATAGTGAATGAAATCGAGAGCGCCGACGACCCATGATTCAGCTCCACATATACTTTTTACTGCTCTAAAGATCTCGCAATCCTTGTTAGCAAGGTCTCAATATTATTTAGCTTAGCAAGATTCTTACTGAGTTTAGTAATCGTTTCAATCCGCCGTTGTTCCGATTTCGATAATTCAGACAGTTTTCGTACAATCGATTGAAAATCGCTCGCTTGTTTTTGTAGCTTACCTTCTATAGATTGACTATTTAAGCTCAAGGATTGAACCGTTTGGGTCAAATTATTAGTCTGCTGATTAAAGGTGTTGAAATCTTGTGTCAGCTCTGTCCCAAAAGTTTGCAGGGTTGTCAGTGTAGTCTGGTAGTGACTCTGTTGTTGCTGTTCTTGCTCAGTCAAATGGCGCACAAATTGCTCTCGACTACTGGAAATATCTTGACTCTGAGATTGCATTACCCCAGCTAAGACTTTCAAGTGGTTTTCAATACCTTGAATATTCTGGACATACTCATCAACTCTCTGAGTAACTTGACTGAGGTTTTGAGCGTTGGCAGTAGTCTGATCCCTCGATTGTTCAATAAGAGTCATACTTAAGCTTTGAATGATTTCTTTGTTCTCATTGATTAAATCAGTAATTTTTTGGCTTAATGATGCATTCAGTTCACTAACACTAGCTTTTAAAGTATCAACTTCTCCTATATAATTAGACACTTGGCTGGCAACCTCTAGTAATCCTTGTCGACTCAAGCTCATTTGTTCTGTCACTGAGGCACTAATTTGATGACTAAGGTCATTAGATGAGCTTTGAATTCTTTGGGTGAGCTCCTCATAAGAATTGAGTAACCGAGTGAGCGTTTCTTGGAGTTGAGTAAATTGAACCTGTTCAAGCTCAACTTGAGCTTGAAGCTGTCCACTGATCTGGTTAACTTGTTCGGTAAGAGCGGCAAAACTCTGACTAGTACTGTGTAGATCTTGTATCGTTCCTTCCCAATGTTGGTTAGCGGTGACAAATCTTTGAATAGATTCCTCAAACTCGGTCTGAAACTCTTGAAGCCGACCGGCACCATCCACTAAAATTGTGGCGAACGAACTATTTTCAAAAGTCTCCGCAACCGTTGATAAAAGGGCTGAACTTGTATCAAGCTTGCGAAAGGTGTCTGTGAGCTGTTCAGTCGTTTGTCGGTTTTCAGCCTGGATAAACATTAAAAAAGAATTCAACTGGCTAGTGACTTCAGCAAACTGTTGCTGAGTCGCGATGAGCTCGTCAACCTTTTTGAAGAATTGGCTTTCTTTAAGAATATTTGCAGATTCCTTAAGGCTATCAGCGGAGGGTCTTAAGCTCCGAGCGGTTGTGGCTAAACTGTCGGAAACGTGGGTTAGGCTTTTGGATAAGCTCGAAAAAGTTGAAGTAGCCTGCTTAAATTCATTGCCTCCATTATTAATGGTGCCAGCGGCTTCATAAAATCTTTCAACTAAGCGTTCAATTGTTTGATTTTGTTGATCAATATCTAGCGAAAGTCTTTCGAATCCACGAGTCTGACTCTCCTCCATCGATTTTTGAAAAGCTGCTAAAAAAGAAAGCTGAGTCTCAGACATTCTTGCGATCGCGCGATCAAGTCGACGATTCCCTTCGATCGTCGGTTGGCAAACATTATCCAGTAAATTTTCCAGTTGGCTAATTAAGCTGTCCTTAGCCTGCCCCGTGTTGTAGATTAAGTTATACCCAGTTAGAAATAGGCTGCAGATGAGTGCAAAGAGACTAGTCCCAAACGCAATGCCCATATTGCGAAGGGATGATCGTAAGACGACAATGACCTCATCAATATTTGTTGTACTTCCTAAATCAAACTGTTGTACTGCCTCATTAATAGTGGTCAAATTTAAAGCGATACCTAAAAAAGTTCCTAACAATCCTAACGATAGAAGCGCATTGGGTGTGGCTTTAGTGAAATAATCAACCTTTTCACAATTGCGAGTAAATTTTCCAAAAATTAGAAAAAAAGAATGTTGGAGTTGACTGTAATAATAATCAACAAGAGAAGTCGTATTAACATCTTCCAGGCTACGACTAGCTCTCCTGAAACGATCAATTAGATCGCCATAATTGGGCAACTCTTGAATAATTTCCTCGATAGCCAGAATTCGTCGAGAGTTCAGAGCTTCTCCATGCAATCCTTCTTGCGAACTCAATGATGGCTTCGGTTCCCCTTCCAAGCGAAAAATAGTCTCACTGGTTTTGTGGGCTTCTCTATCCAAAAAATTATAAAGTTGTTTCCTCAGCAAGCCAGAAACAGTAGTGATAGCAAAGAGTAGAACCGCGAAGATGATGATTATGGACATATTACTGCTATCTCTCTGAACGAAAAAATAACCACGATTTTACTGAGTCAATTTCAGCACCTCAAAATATAGCTTTCGCCAGATCGCTTAGGACGCTTCTGATATTGAGTTGCCTAATTCTAGAGCGTTCTGGCAAACCGCCACCCCCTTACGAAGGTGTCGGCTGCTATAGAGTGCATGATGAGAATATTTTTAGGGACTCGTTGAAGTCATTCGTGACTTTGTGATTGAGTTGCAATGATGATTCCTCTGACTAATGATCATTGATTTAGTGCTGAGACAGTCGAAGGTGAACTCATGCTTCAAGTTCACCTTCGACTGTCTCAGGCTTCGAGCGAGCGGATGACTCTTGACCGTTCCCATCACTATTGCCTGAACTCAATGTTGGTTTTTCAGCTCTTGCTAAACCCACTAGCCGCTCCATTTGCTGGATAAAACGGCGTAATACTCCCTCCTTACCGAAAGAGTTATTTTCATTAGGAGGAGACCCTACCACTGCAGCCCGATAAGGATAATTGGGATCTTTGTCCGTCATTTCATCGACCTGTTTGATAAATCTACGAATCTGAGGCAAGTATTGAGTGTCCCATTGTTCGGGATGTTCATGTAAATTCTCTTTTTCTGCTTCTAGTAGATCAACTAATGCTGAACGAATCCCCTCCCGACTGGCCAACGTTTCTAAAATCTGAGTCCATTCCGGGCTTAAGCTCTCAGTGAAATATTCGTCTCGAAGACTATCGTAATAGTTGAACTGGTATTGATGGTTATTCGGGTCTTGCTGTACTAAATTCAACGCCAAGCATGGATATAAAATATCTTCTAAACTCTCGATCAGATGAGCCTCAGGAGGAATCATGTCCGAAAATTGTTCCAATCGGTCTAAGTGTAAGAATGTATTCGGAAAACTGTTTTCCCGCTGATAAGCTTTACTCATTTCTTCGAGAGTTGATATCAGTCTTAGCGGAAACGCAGCATATTCTGTAACAATCAGAATCTCATCCTCCGCTTGAACGGGACGAAACACTGTTTCTGGTAGCCCAACATCTCGTGTTAAAACTATCTTAAACTCACGCACCTCATTTTCATCATTACCTTTCAAGCCAATGATTTGACTGCGTTTAGACATAATGTCTCGAAAGTCAGGAT
>JBCDHF010000114.1:0-12120 GCA_038750375.1 Cyanobacteria bacterium P01_H01_bin.15 | reverse complement strand
TCTAAAGCGTTCTGGCACCCAGCCGCCACCTTCGTAAGGGTAGCGGCCGCTATAAGCACCTTGTTGGCTATGCTTAGGCGCACTTAAATTCGCAGATCTGAGACGTGTAATGTGGCGTTGTGCGATCGCATTTGATAGCTCGCGTAAAGTCTGCAAATAAAAAAACTCCGGAAAAAGGTTAACAAATTGTTAGAATTCCAAGTTGAAAGCTGATTGTACGGAGACAGTAGGCGGAATGAGTACAGGCTCTTGGTTTTTGCGTACCTTGGCGCTGGGCATGATTGGCACCACCGGGCTCTTGGCTTTGCAGCGATTAAGCGACCAGCCAGACGATGTGGTGGTGATCGACAAAGCAGAACTCGTACGCTCTGTGATTTTGAGCACTCCCCCTGAGGCACAGGAAGTCTCGTTGGCAGATAAATTAGCCAAACCGCGAACATCTGAAAAGGCGGTACCGAATTCCACGGCTCAAGACGCCGTCCCGACTCAGCCTCCAGCAGAATCACCACCAGCATCGACCCCCGCGTCGCCGCCACAGCCCATTGGTTGGGAGCAATCCTTACCCATGTATGCCCAACTGTTCGATTCCGCCACCGACCTTGGCATGCTCTCAATTGGTGTGGCAGAAGGCAACATGCGAGTTTGGTCCGGAGAGGGAAAGCTCTTTGTGCAGCAGACGCCTGCTTATTTTGGTCATACCGACCCCGGAAATCTATCCTGGGGTGAGCGCGTGACGAACTTTGGTCCTTGCAGTGATCAGGGATATAGCGGCGGCGATATTGAACTGGCTGAGCAGTATTGCGTAAAGCGCGCCAAAGCCCAACTTCCCGAACAGCTCCAAGATCTTGCCCAAGCTGAGATTAATCCTGCTCAAGATGTAGCAGCAGTTCTGAATACGGCGGATCTGTATAACCAAGCTAGCCCCATTCATTCCACTCGCTTCCCGCAAGCGTTGCGCATGGCGTATCAAGGGGGTTTATCGGGCGTCGATGCCATGTCCTGGGCCCGGACGGCCTCTTTTTATCTCAACTCTCGACAGCAGCTAGATATTCAAAATGGCACCAACAAAGCTAGCGGCTTGCTCGGCATTTGTGCTCGTCAAGGGGAAACGATCACCGAATGGGATTGCGTATATCGCGACCAGCGTCGTCGGGCAGAGGCGATTAATGATGTGTTGTTGACTTATCGAGAAGTTGCGGGTGAGCAGACGACTCAGTAAGCGAAAAATTTACTCGTTTAATATTTCAGGTTCGAAGCGCTAGCTCAAAAATGCGATCGCAGATTTGATCCAATGCTCAGGATCTCGGTTATCGCCCAGTTGCGGCACTAGGTTGTGGCGAACTTTGCCAATTTCGACTTCGCTGTAGCCCAAAGCCAGCAAGGTCATTTCCACGTCTTCCCAAATATCCCCGAGATCATCGTCTCCCGGCTCAACTGCCGGCAGCGTCTCTTCTCGCCATTCCGCCAGCTTCGATTTCAGCTCCAACGCAATGCGCTCAGCGGTTTTTTTGCCGACACCGGGCGTACTGGATAGCGTGGCGAAATCACTGGTGACAATCGCACTGACTAAGGTGGTTAGCCCCAACGTATCAAGCAATGCGATCGCAAGCTGACTGCCAATGCCGCTAACGGCCACTAATTGCCGAAATAAATCCCGTTCGGCTCGACTGCTAAAGCCATACAGCAAAATCTGCTCATCGCGGATGACTTGATGAGTGAAGACCTGCTGAGTGGACTCCCTGGTTTGCGATCGCAAATTGGCCGCAAACCCGCCACTAATTTGCAATTCATAGCCAATGTTAGCTACTTCCAGCATGAGTCGATAGCGTTTTTTGCCCAGTTCTTGCACGTCTATTACCGTGCCGTTGAGATAGCCAATCACAGAATCAATCGAAAAGTCGTAATTTCAGAAGACAGACCGGGCGGGGAAATGTTCGATTTTAGTTGCAACTAAATAAGTGGAAAATTTGACCAGATTTAAATTGACTCAGGCAAATCATTAATCATTTGTTGATTGAAAATCCCTGATGATGCTGGCTAAAAGGCGAATATATAGCTTTCGCCAGATCGCTTAGGACACTTCTGATTTTGAGTTGCCTAATTCTAGAGCGTTCTGGCATGTAGTAGCCGCCCCCTTACGAAGGTGTCAGCTACTATATGCTGATTGTTTGTTTCGTAAATTGAAACCAGGACCATGGAGCTATGCCCTATGGCCTAATTTTAAGACTATAGACCTGTTCTTTCCCTGTGTGTTTTCTATGCTGTCCAATCCGAATCTTTTTGTGAATACGTTTTTAGTCACAAATAACCAGGCCAGCGGAGAGGGATCACTCACTGATGCGATTGCAAAAGCGGCGGCTAATGATGGATTTGATCTGATTGATCTTTCTGCGATCGCAAACCAAACAATTTTTAACGCGAATCCACTCATCGTCGAGCCGGGGAACGATTTTGAACTTCTCGGAGCCGGGGTCACTATCGACGGTAACGGGCAGCAGATTTTTGTGGTTGAGCAGTCCCGCGTGTTGCTGGGAGACCTCGTTCTAACCGGGGGATTAGTCCGCGGCGGGGATGGTAACGATGGTGGTGGCGGGGGCTTAGGTGCCGGCGGCGCCTTATTTCTAAAAAATGCGATCGCGGTTGTTGATGATATTGTCTTTGACGGCAATCAGGCGGTGGGCGGTGACGGTCTCGGGGAAGCTGGTGCCGGGAGTCAGGAGTTTTTTGATTCCGAGCGGCAGGAGACCGTCGTTCCCAATGGCGAAGACGGGGGGGCAGGGGGCGTCGGCACCGGTGGCGGTCTGCCCGCTCAAGGCGGAACTGGAGGGCAGGGCGATTCCTCAGATCCTGGAACCGACGATCCTGAAACTGATCCCTTGTTTGAAACCGGTCAACCCGGTTCCCCCGGAGGTGACGGCACCTTTGGTAATGGCGGAGGAGGGGGCGGTGGCGCCCGAGGTTACGGTAGTTTTTCGGAAATTATTGAGAGTGGCGCGGGTGGTGACGGCGGTGCAGGAGGATTTGGCGCTGGTGGCGGCGGTGGCGGCGGCGGCGCTGGCGCTGGACAAGGGTTTACTGGAAGCGGTCCTGGCGGTAGTGGTGGCCTCGCTGGCGCCTTTGGTGGCATGGGCGGAACTGGCGCTTTTGGAACGATGGACGCAGGAGGATCTGGTGGACAAGGGGGTGGCGGTGCAGGCTTAGGTGGTGCGATTTTTGTTGACGAGCAATCAACCCTGGTATTAACCCAGGCGGAATTTACGGCTAACGTGGCTGATTTTGGCGTTGGCGCTAATGATGGTCAAGGTCAAGGTGGGGCTCTGTTTGTGCAGACGAACGGGCAAGTTGTTGGAGAAAATCTGTCCTTTAGTAATAACCAAGCCGCCAACGGCAGCGGCGAATTTATAGAGTTTGGGGATGTTGCTAATAATGATGTGTTCGGGGTTATCAATGCGCTGCAACAACCCTCAATTGAGATCTCGTTTCTGGTTGATACGCCACCGGGGACTGAATCTGCCGGACAGTTTGTGCTCACTCTGGATCAGCCTTACAACACCGATTTAGAAGTGGACATCGCCTTTGGCGGCACCGCAACCTTCGGCGAGGATTATCGCCTACCCGACCCACAAGCACCGGGCGAATTCCTAAACTTAACCGACCAAATTGTAATTCCGGCAGGGGTTACATCCGTTGAATTATTGGTGGATGTCGTTGACGATATTTTGATCGATCCGGGGGAATTGGTCTTTGCCGAGCTGCTTAATCCGTTGCCGACGGCTGAGTACACAATCGGACCAGACATCGCTGCCAGTCTTGAAATTGTAGATAATGAACCGATTGTTACGCTCACGACTTTGAGCAGCACCCTCAACGAAGGTGAAACGGGGGGCTTTTTGGTGAGCTTAGATCGCCCTGCACCTGTCGGCGGCTTGTTAGTGCGCTATGAAGTTAAGCGAGATGTGCAGGAAGCTACCGCTGGTGAAGATTACGAAACACTGTCTGGCGAAATTTTTATTGAAGCGGGTGAAACCAGCGGCGTTATCGACGTTGTTGCACTATCCGATCAGATTAAAGACGATAACGAGCGGGTTCGTGTTGAGCTAACGGCGATTTTAGATGCCGCCGGACAGCCGCAAAGTTATTTAGTCAGCACAGTTGAACCCGTCACCCTCGAAATTCTCGATCGCCCCTTTTTGCCGCAATTTGAAAATGTTTTTGTGGTTACTAGCACCAGTAATGGCACTGGGACCGGCTCTCTGCGGCAAGCGATTGAACTCGCCAGAATCAACCCCGGATATGATCTCATCGATTTATCTTCCATAGCGGGACAGCAAATTACGATATCGAGCAATAATCCCCTGAGGTTTGGGGCAGGAAATGACCTAGAGATCTTCGGGGCTGGAGTTACGCTTCGGGGCTCTAGTTCCCAGATTATTTATGTAACCGGCGCCGATGTCGTACTAACAGATTTAACCCTCCGCAACGGTAGCGGCGTAGGGCAATCGGTGGGCAACGGCGGTGGCGGCGGTCTAGGAGCAGCGGGCGCGTTGTTTATTGACAGCGGCTCTGTGATTGCCGATGAAGTGAACTTTATCAGCAACTTTGCTCTTGGAGGAGATTCCCTGTCTAGCCCCGGTAACGATGGCGGGCGCGGCGGGCGACCCTTAGATGGAGGACCAACCAGCGGCGGCGGTGGAACGAGAGGAGGCGTCGGCAGTGTACCCAATAATGGCACTCGCGGCAGTGGCGGCGGCGGTGGTAAGGCTGACGGGAATAGCGGTAATTCAGGAGTTGATGGCGGCGACAGTGGGTTCGGGACTGGAGGCGGCGGCGGTGGTGGTGGTGCTGGTGGTGCCAGTAATCTTACCACCCGTTTTCCTGGCGGTAGTGGTGGTGACGGTGGCAACGGCGGATTTGGCGGCGGCGGCGGTGGCGGCGGCGGCGGCGGTGGTGGTGGACAAGACGGCTTTCCTTTTACCGCGACGAATACCCGAGGCAGTGGTGGCAGCAGAGGCTTTGGCGGTTCCTTTGCCGGTAACGGTGCAGCTGGCGGTGGTGGAGGAAACAATCGCTCTGGTGCCGGCGGTAATCGAGGAGGCGGCGGAGCTGGTCTGGGTGGTGCGGTTTTCGTTAACACCAACGGCAGCCTGTTAGTTCTCAACAGCACCTTCGGCGGCAATGATGCAGATGGCGGCAACGGGGTTAACAACGGCAGCGGTCGCGGTGGCGCAATTTTTGTGCGCTCAGGCGGTCGGGTTGCCGGTAGCAACAATACGTTTAGCGGTAATGACGCCGGAAACGCCTCAGGTAGTTTTGTTGATTACGGCTTTCAAGACAACAACGATATCTATGGCACCTACAACAAAATTCGTGAGCCAAATGTAGAGATTTTTGCGGTTCCTACCTCTGAGACAGGCAAAGAAACGACAGGCAGGTTCAAGCTGCTGTTGGATCAGCCCTATCCCCGTGCCATTGAAGTGGGTCTGAGTTTCCTCAGCGGCACCGCTACCTTCAATAGCGACTATCAACTGTTCAATGAGCGAGACCCTGATAGCCCCCTGGATCCAACGGATACCATCGTGGTTCCTCGCGGCGTTACTGAGCTAGAGATATTAGTTGAAGTTGAAGACGACCTCTTTTTCGATCCCAACGAGATTATCACAGCAGTACTGGTTAATCCTCCGTCGAGTGCCAACTTTACTTTGGGCTCCCAGACCACTGCGTCTTTGATCATCACAGACAATGAGCCGCTGGTTAGTATTTCGACTGTTGGCAACGTTGATGAAGGAGATATCGGTCAATTTATTCTCTCTCTGAGTGAACCCGCTCCCACTGATGGCTTATTGGTTGAATACACGATCGCAGGATCCGCGACAGCCGGTTCAGATTACGAAGCGCTTTCTGGGGTCGCCTTTATAGAACCCGGTGCTTTGACGGGGGAAATTGAATTAATCACATTTCCTGATTTATTCTCTGAATCACAAGAATTGGTCACGGTGTCGTTGCAAACGATCCAAGAAGGCGGCGAGACCATTGGCTACGGAGTTGGCGGCAATAATCAAGCGAGCATTGGCATTAATAACCAGACGCTGACTTTCCCCGTTGAGCCGGTATTTGGACCGCTACAGCTCTTAGAAACGCCTAATGATGGTATTGAAATTGATGGTAGCTTCTTCGATACGTTTGTCGTTGAAGACGGTCGCAGTGATCGCATTTTCCTAAAACTCAATGCCACACCGACTGAGCCAGTCACCGCCAGCTTTAGCAACCCGGACGGACAGCTCGCCGATATCCCCGATTTAATCTTTGTTGATGAGACACCACAGCTTGTAACTATTTCTGCGATCGCAGACGGCATTGCCGAAGAAACGCTAGTAAGCGAGCTAATTATCAGCTTAGATAGCGACGATCCAGATTTTGATTTTGCCGATGGTTTCACGCTTGAGGTGGCAACCGGCGAGATAGTGGATACCGACGCGGTTTTGGATGGACTGGACACCGGTTTAGGGCAGATTGCCGCCATCGTAGAAGATATCTTGACCTTTGAGCTGCCGCTGGTCGGTTCTCTGGAGCAAATTGCCCCGAGCTTTATTGGCGACTTTCAAGAGATTTTACTGAATCAGTTGCGATCGCTGGGTGAATTAACTCAATCAGAACTGGAAATGGCGTTGGAGTCTGCTATTTCCCAGGGGCTGGGCTTAACTATCGATGTCGATATCGACACCACTTCCGTTGAGACAGAGTTTGTTCTGAGCTTTGATAAATCCTATGAGCTGGGCGAAATCAACCTATCTGCAGATTTAGGCTTGCCAGCGTTAGGCCTGAACGTCAACGGTCAAGCTGAACTAGTCTTTAACTATGGATTTAGCTTAGGGTTTGGTCTCCATAAAGATTTTGGCTTTTATCTCAATAGTGATCCGACAAAAACCGGACTCGTTGCAAATTTAGAAGTGGGGCTGACGGACAATACTCTCCGCTTCCGGGATGAGAACGAAAATGGACTATTAGATGTTGGAGAAGCCTTTGTATTACGAGATGCTGAAGGCAACTATCCAGATCTCCCGCCGGGCGATGATGAAAATATTGTTACCGGAATTCCGCTCCAGTTCATCGACAGTAATCTCAATGGTCAACTTGATCCAGGGGAAACCTTTGCCAACTTGATTGAGGGCGAATTTGAAGAACTGCCTTTCGATGCAGATTTTGATTCCAATGGTGATGACGTAGTAGATGGCGCCGATCAAAACGTTATTACCTATGAGTTTTCGGCTCAGGGGAATTTGGGGATTGTTCAAATTGATGTGCGAGATGATTATGACAATCCCACTGCCGCATCAATAGAATTTGGCTTTGATCTAACTGATTCGGATGAGCAAGCGGGTCTCCGCTTTATCGATCGCAACGAAAATGGACTATTTAATCGAGGGAATGAGTCTTTTGTCCAATCTACGGGCGATGCATTTGCGGAACTTCCCGAGGAAGAAGGCACGGTTATTACCTTAGTCCGAGTCGATAACTACACGCCGCCAAATGAACTTCTCAGTCAAGTAATTGGTCAGAGCGAGATTCTCTACGGTATTCAATATCAGGATCTTAATGATAATGGGCTGCTCGATGAGACAGAACCCTCTGTTAATATCAACCTCAACAAGGGGACATTTAGAACCGACCTATTTACGGATCTAACCAATGATGACGTAATTGACAACAACGATCGTTTGATTACGCTATTAGATGATGGCGAGCGCTTACAAACAGAAGAACTTTCAAATACTGATTTAGGTGATCTCTTCACACCACGCTTACAAGGAAATTTGCAGCTAGGTCTGGAGACTAAAACAAGTTTGGCCGGCAGTGCCGCATTCCCTTCTTATGGGTTTGATCTGCTGTTGGGATGGGAGCCATTTGGCTATGAAGGCGACGAATTCACAGCTCCGGGCAGCCCGAATGTTTTTGAATTCAACAATCTAACTCTGGATCTAGGACTATTTGTCAGCCAGTTTGCAATGCCCATTCTGGACCAAATTCGCGGCATCATTGACCCCATTCGACCCATTATCGATTTTCTCAATACGGACACCCAACTCTTTACTGCCTTGGGTATTACGGAATTATTTGGGAAAACCCTGGATGATGATGGTAACGGCGAGGTTTCGCTACTAGAATTTGTGGCAACGCTGCCAGGCAGCTTAGTCCGAGGCGCACCGGAATTTGTCTCCGCCCTCAACAAAGTATTCGATCTGATTGACCTCATTGATCAAATTCCGACGGATGCACCGACTTTGAATCTCGATCTGGGTTCTTTTGAAATTGGGGGCTTAGGTGGCTTTGATTTTGAAGGCGGTGATAGCAGTAGCGATTTAGTGGTGCAAGCGAAAGATGCTGTCGATGAAATCGCCAACCAACTCAATGATTTTGATACCGCGACTCGTTCCCCGAGCGAAAAGCAGGTTCAGGTCGTTCAGGGCTTTACGGAAGACGGTAGTTTTGACGTGCCGTTAATTAATGATGCAGAAACCATTATTTCTCTGTTGCTAGGCGCGTCCGATGTCACCCTCTTTACTTATGACGTACCGCGCTTTGAGTTAGGTGCGAGCTTAGATGTGAGGTTCCCCATTTTTGGTCCGCTTAGCGGAACTTTAGAAGGAAGCGTTAGTGCCGTCGCTGATTTAGCGTTTGGGTTTGACACTCGTGGGCTGGAGCTTTGGGAAGATGAAGACTTTGCCCTGGAAGATGTGGGCTTAGTGTTAGATGGTTTCTTCGTCAGCGATCGCGAAAATCCCGACGGTACTGGAGCAGACGTGCCCGAAGTCACATTGACGGCCACCATTGCCGCTGGGTTGGGGTTAGATGTGCTGGTAGCCTCCGGCTATCTCAAGGGCGGCATTGAAGGTCGGGTCAATATTGATTTGCTGGATCAGGGTGAGCTTTATGGTCTTGATGACGGTAAGATTCGGGCGTCCGAAATTATTCCTCGTTTGGATACTCCTTGGGAACTCTTTGATCTTAATGGTGTGATCGAAGCTTTCCTATCCGCTGAAGTGTCGCTTCTGGGCAATGTTGTCTACGACAATCGCTTTGCGACAGTCCCCTTAGCTGAATTCTCCCTCGGTCCCAATGGTGCTAGTTTCTCGACCTCGGTAGATGGCTATATTGCCGGGGCAACCGTCTTTTTTGACGCTAACTTCAATGGTATTCAAGACGAAAACGAACCCAGCGCCATCACCAATGACGACGGCAGCTACAACCTCGATATTCCCCTTTATCAATTTGATGTCAACAACAACGGTCAACTCGATCTCCAAGAAGGTCGCTTGATCACCATTGGTGGCGTTGATATTTCTACGGGGGTTGAACTGGTCACGCCCATCGTTGCCAATCTGGGACCCGATAGCTTTACCAAAAAAGCCTTTGTCCCCGACGCGCTGCTGCTGCCGTTCCCGAGCTTGTCAGATGCGATTGAAGCGCTCAATCCTGATATTGATGGCGTTAGTGTCCTCAATGAATTTATCGGTCTCGCTAGCGATTTTGATCTGCTGAATTTCGATATCGAGTCTGCGATCGCAAATGACGATCCCCTCGGATTAACCATCCTCAAAGCTCAAGTCCAGATCCAGAACCTGTTGGTCCAGTCCAGTCAATACTTACAAGGCGACGACTTAGACCCGTCTCCCGGAGAGCTGGTCAATCAAGCTCTAGATAGTCTGTCCACAGCCCTGCTGGAAAGTACCGACCTCGACCTCAGTAATGCGGGTGTCGTGACGGCTATTTTACTCGACTTAAGTGATCGCATATCTTCTTTCCAGCTCGAAGCCGACGCGACCAATGTCGCAGAAATTATTGCCCAGGCTAACCAGCGCGTGGAGTCTGTGCTGGAAACGATTCCTTTGCAAACTAGTGCTGACGAAGTGGAAAAAGTCCGCCGGGTCGCCCAAGGAGAAGCTGCCCTAGACTTAGAAGCGGCGGCTGCCGGAATACTTGCGATCGCAGACGTGGTTGATGCCTACACTGGAGCCAACCTTGACAGCAAAATCGCTCAGGTTAATTTGCTTTCCGGCATCGCATCGCCCTTAACCAGTTTAGTGGCGGCGCTCTTGGAGCCTGACTTTGATGGACCCCGTTCAACGGTTGCGGCTGAATTTGGACTAGACGCAAATCTATTCGCCGACTTTAATTTCCGGACAGAGGTTGAGATTACGCCAGAAGAAGAAGCTAATGGCGAATCCACTGAATTCCTGGACTTTGTTAAAGTCGATGCCCAGCTACAAAACCTTATTTACGGCGTTACTCAGCTTCTAGCCGACAGTTCGGAGCTGCCTACTCGCAAACTAGCCCGAGATTTTCTGCAATATGTTTCCGATAATTTATTGGCGCTACCGTCTTTAACCAACAGTGGCGATTTAGAATTCTGGCTCGAAACTCAAGTGATTCCCTTTTTCGATAGCCAAGATTCTACCTTTAGCTTGTCCTCTATCTTTGCGATCGAGTTCGCTGCAGCCGATATTGCTAGCGCCAACATTGATATTTCCGGGATTTCTGTCCCCTCCGAAGTCAGTCAATTTATTCTGCCTTTAGAGTTTGTCGAGGCGCTGCAAGACTTAGCGCTGCAACCGCTACAGAACTTGGTACAGTTGCGATTAACCCCTGGAACCACCGATAGTCAAGCTCAAAGTACCGTTAAAAGCAACTTGCAGCTTAGTGGATTTGATGCCGTTGATCTCAATCGCTACAACGCTCTGGACGAAGTAGACAAGGGCAACACCCAAGGTTTGGCTCTATTTGCCTCCCAAGCCCAAATCCAAAATGCCATTGTCGAATCAGCTCGCTATTTAGCAGAGATCACCGGACGCGATTTGCAATCCCTCGGGCTTGACATCATCAAACTGCTGAGTCAAACAGCTCCGACTTCTGACCGTAGCAGTGGTGGTGGTGGCGGACCAAAGAATCCAGGTGATGGCGGCGGTGCCAATGATCCAGGACCGGATGAAGCGGTAAGCGTCAATAGTCTTTCCTTGGAGGGGCTGGTCGATGAACTCGCCGATGACGGTAATACAGCTCAAGCCATTAGTGCAAGCGCAACCCGATCGACACAGACTTTCCAAACAAGTAGCTCAACGTCCCTAGATAGCGAAGACATTGGGACCATCATTGCAGAAGTCAACGAGCGAATTCAGGAGATTTCAGAACCCGAGGTTGTGGCTAGCAGCCTGCTAGTGGTAGGCGCATTATCCGATGAACCAGACAACCCTCTGAGCGAAAAAGCGACCGATATCGCCAAATTACAGCAGGCATCCCAAAGCGGAGCAATTAGCGAAAGCGTCGAACAAGGTGGGAATTTAGACGTTGCGATTGAAACCTCTCTACAAACCTCCAATGCGCAAAATCCCCTTAACCGACCAAATTTAGCGAATAATATCCCCGAGCCTCAAAACGATTTTGTCGTCTTCGCCGGGACCGCAACTCAAACGATTGCGATCGCAGATTTACTCGCCAACGATCTTGATGCGGATGGAGACATCCTGTCTTTCCTCCAAATCTTTGACGAATCAGGCACTCTAACCCCACTGACCAACGGTGGAACGCTTTCCACAGCGGAGGGGACTCTATTCTGGGATATTAATACAGAAACACTTGAATATACCCCAAGTGCCGGATTTGACGGACAGGAAATTTTTCTATATACCGCCACTGACGGACAGGACATAGCCAATGCCAGTCTCGTCTTTACTAATAACCCCGTAATTGGCACAGAGCAAGCCGATCCGATCACGGGGCTTGTGGCGCCCAATCAAATCTTTGGTCGGGGCGGTCCAGATAAACTTATCGGTAATAGCTTGAACGATGAGCTGTGGGGAGAAGACGGCGATGATACACTCCAAGGTCTTGAGGGAGAAGATACCCTTCAGGGTAGCGACGGGAATGACGAACTTGGGGGCGGTCCAGACGCCGATAGGCTGCTGGGGGGTCCCGGTAATGACACCATCAACGGCGGTGCAGGAGACGACACCTTAAATGGAGAAGAGAATGATGATTCCCTCTCCGGTGACGAAGGGAATGACCGACTGCTCGGGCTAGAAGGGAACGATACGCTCAATGGTGGAATCGGCGTCGATCAGTTATTTG
>JBCDHF010000113.1:0-12138 GCA_038750375.1 Cyanobacteria bacterium P01_H01_bin.15 | reverse complement strand
TTAGAGGAGGACGCTTATATCTTAGAAAGATTATAATTGAGTCAGTAGATGTTTCAGTTTTGTTTTGCTATGTTGTAATATCTAAACTCGCGGGGCTAAAGAAGGGTAGAAAAAACAAACTCTGTGGGATTTGGGCAATCCAAGCAAAACTATGGGGAAAAATGGATAGAATCGACATGTCACATAAATTTCGCAGCAGGACAAGACTGCGATCATCATTTTCTGCTGCATCTTCCGCTTTATTCCAGAACCACGCTAGATAATGCTCGATCCAATCGAATAATCTCTTCATGGTTTCTCTTTACGGCGATTACTTTTCCGGATTAAATGTCAAACTTAACCTTTTAATGGACAAGCATTTTTCTTCTGATGCATATCCTGCTTGCACAAGTTTTTTCTGCCACTAGCGTTTTGCGTCCTTGATTTCTGTTGGGGTTATTTTTTGAGCAAGCCACATAATGACGGCTTCAATTAACTTTTTATCCGCTCGCTTAGAACTAGGAATTTTATTGTTGTCTGTTGATAGACCCAAAGAATTTTCAAAAATCTGCTAAAAGTATTATCTGGGAAGGGGTGACAGGAAACTCTCTAGACTCAGCCTGCTCCATGTATTAGTCTCATTTTCTTCGCCCAGATACTAAACTGCTGAAAGATGTTGGTTCTCGATGTCAAATTCGTCTTTCCCGCACCGGAGGGCAGTATAACTGCCGGGCAAGGTTCAAGATGAGAATTGAGCTTGGCTAGGACGTAGGGGGGGCAAAACGAGCCCTGGCAGCAAAGAAAATAGGCAATTCGGAACCGCATTATTGTTTCATTTCAGTTGACTAGGCGGATAGTTCAAGTCCATCAGATATCGTGATCGGCTCAATTATATCCGCTTACCCATTCATAAAGCTCCTTGCTTATTCAAACATCATTGACTTCGAGCGATATTAATAGAGTCTGAGGCTTGGATTATCTTTAGCTCGTCTCAACTCCGCTAATATTGGGCTAGACCCGTTCTGATTTATGCGTAGCTCCAAACGTAAAATATGATGTTGACAAAAAAAATTTTCTTGATCGTAGTCAGTGGGCTATTAGTTAGTTGCAGTACGCTATCTCGTCTGGGTCTTGCTCTTCCCGGTGGACCGACTGTGATCGCAAAAATTCCCATCCCCGCTGAAACCCAAAGCACCATTACGGTTACAGGCGTTGTTCAGCAGATCGTGCCGCTCCTGGAGCGAACTGCTTATCAGCTTGAAGATGCCTCGGCCGCTATCTGGGTGATTTCTGAAGCAACACCTCCAGCAATGGGAGAGTCGCTCAAGGTAACTGCCCGGGTTCAGTATCACAACATTCCCATGGGTAGCGAGGAAAATTTAGAGCTTTATTTAATTGAAACGGAGCGAGCAGCGGTTAGTGAGTGAAGTTCAAAACGCTTTTAGGTTAAGGAACTGCTTAACACAAGTGAAACGTCAACAAATGAATAATTAGACTAAACCTAATCTTCTTTATTCGGGAGCCACCGCCCATGATTATTTCGATTACGGCCCTCAAGGGTGGCGTCGGTAAAACGACCACCGCAATTCATCTATCTGCTTACTTACAACAAAAAGGCGACACGCTCCTCATCGATGCCGATCGCAACCGGTCGGCGCTCATCTGGGCCAGAGAAGACCGCCTACCCTTTCAGGTGGTGTCCCAGGCTGGTGCAACCAGTTTTATCGGTCGCCACGAAAATATTGTCATCGATACCAAAGCTCGACCAGAGCCCGAAGAACTCAAGGATCTAGCCGTCGGTAGTGATTTAGTGATTTTACCCACCACTCCAAATGCATTAGATCTTGATGCCACGACCAAAGCGGTAGAGCTTCTCGAACCCCTCAATGCCAACTACAAAATTTTATTAACTAAAGTCGATACCCGAACTCGTACTGGGAGGGATGCCAGAGAAACCATCGAAAGCTTGAAATTGCCCCTATTCCAAGCAGAAATTCCCAATTTAGTGGCCTTCCAGCGAGCCCCCTTGCGTGGCGTCGTGATTAAAGATTATCCCGATCCGCGCGCAGCGGATGCCTGGAAACAATATGAATCTGTAGGGAAAGAAGTACTCGCTTAAGCCAGAAGATCTAGCTGTTTAGCCCAAACCCTGGCCGGTCTGGCGGGAAAGCTGTAGGTTGATCAGAGAAAAGCCAAAAATCAGCAAGAACAGAGCTAAACCCACGGTACAGGCGTAATTAAGGTCTAAATCGGTGAAGGCACGCTCATAAACGTAATAAACGACCGTTTTGGAGCTGTTGAGCGGACCGCCTTTGGTCAGGACATAAATTTCTTCAAACACTTTGGCCGCGGAAATCGCGGAAATACAGGCGACCAAGAGTAAATAAGGCCGCATTAAAGGGACGGTGATATCCCAATGCTGTCGCCAGCCATCCGAGCCATCGATCGCCGCCGCCTCATATAGATTGCCCGGAATACTTTGCAGCCCGGCTAAATAGATAGCCATGTAATAGCCCAAGCCCTTCCAAATCGTGACTAGCATTAGGCTCCACAGGGCTAATTTGGGGTCTGTCAACCATGGGATAGCCTGTAACCCGAGCCATTGCAGCCCTTGATTGAGCAATCCGGTCTCGGTGTAAAGGGCTTTCCAGGCAATCCCGGCGACAACCATGGAAATCACCACCGGTGTATAGTAAGCGAGCCGAAACCAGTTTTGACCTCGGAGCGGTTGATTCACCAGAATCGCCAAGCCCAAGGGCAGAAACACCAACACCGGGACGACGGCGACCACATAGAGCACCGTCTGTCGCAGGGTTTGCCAAAAAACAGGATCTTTAATCAAGCGTTGAAAATTGGCGAGACCGACCCATTCTGGCGAGGCCGTTAGGTCAATGCCATACTGCGTGAAACTGAGCCAGAAGGCTTGCAGTGCCGGCCAAAAAACGGTTAACCCCAAAATGATGAGAGCGGGGGCAAGGAATAGGTAGGGCGTCAATCGCCGACTCCAGTTACCCGGTACAGAAACGGAATGGGTCATAGAAAGTGAGGTTAATAATAGGGAGCAGTTTATGCAGTATCGCGTTGGAGAGTTTTGACGCAACGGCAGCCTCGAAGCTCCACAGCCGTTTCAAAAAAGCTGCGATCGCAAATATCGCCAACAAAATATCAACCAACGTAACCGTTTTTCTCGGAACTAAGGTCTAGGGACTGACATCCGGTAGAATTACACTGGCTTTTTCGAGGACGAGACACGAGGTTTCCATGATTTCAAGTAATGATTTTCGTACTGGGGTCAGCATTGTGCTCGACGGGTCCGTGTGGAAAGTAGTGGAATTTCTCCATGTCAAACCAGGAAAGGGCTCGGCGTTTGTACGGACCAAGCTTAAAAACGTCCAAACCGGCAACACCATGGAAAAAACCTTCCGAGCTGGTGAAACAGTCCCTCAGGCCGTCATTGAGAAGCGGACAATGCAGTTTACCTATCGCGACGCCGATCAGTTGGTCTTCATGGATATGGAGTCTTTTGAGGAATCTCGGCTGGGCGAAAAGCAAATTGGCGATCGCGTTAAATATCTCAGCGAAGGCATGGAAGTCAACGTGATTTTCTGGGAAGAGCAGGTGCTGGAAGTCGAATTGCCCGCGTCAGTTGTTTTGGAAGTTACGCAAACCGATCCGGGTCTCAAAGGCGATACGGCGACCGGCGGCACCAAGCCCGCGACGGTCTCCACAGGTGCTCAGGTGATGGTGCCGCTGTTCATTACCATCGGCGAAAAAATTAAGATTGATACGCGCAACGATAGCTATCTGGGTCGAGAAAATTAAAGTGAGCAACGATCACCACCTTTGTCAGGTGGGGCTGCATGCCAGAATGCTGTAGGACAAAGAAACTCAAAATCAGAGGTGTTTTAAGCGATCTGACGAAGGCTATAGTTTAGAGTGAACATTTCGTAGCGTAGACCGACTGGTGTTATTTGAGGGTGACTAAATTATCGTGGCGGTAGATTTTCAACAATTACAGGCTTTTGTCACTGCGATCGCGCAGACGGGAATTGAGGAACTGACTCTCAAACATACAGACTTTGAACTGACCTTACGCAAGGGAACCGCGGTCTCGTCTCCTGGTATTGCTGCTCCTGTTGCACCGGTCGTGCCTGCCGTCGCAGCACCCGCCCCGACAATGCCAACAGAAGTTGTCCCGACACCCGTCCCGCCCCCAGCAGTTACGGAACGAGATCGCTCTGACCTAGTGGAAATAGCCTCCCCGATGGTTGGAACTTTTTATCGCGCGCCGGCTCCCAACGAAGACCCGTTTGTTGCTCCAAACGAGCGTATTAGCCAAGGGCAAACCGTTTGCATCATTGAAGCGATGAAACTGATGAATGAAATTGAGGCAGAAGTTTCTGGCAAGATCGTAGAAATTGTGGCGGAAAACGGCGAGCCTGTCGAATACGGTCAAACCCTCATGTGGGTTAGTCCTGACTAAACGCAATTAGATCTGCATTCTTGGCAAAACGTGAGCTTTTATAAGCCTTTCCGCTTCTGCAATTGATAAGAAAGAAAACGGCGGTATGCTCAGAAGGTCTGAGGGCTGACGGATAAGGGCGTTAAATCGCGGTCTGGGCGTAATGCGCTCGCCTGTCGAAGATAGGGGTGAATGATTTCGCGCGCCGGGACGTTGAGATTGACTTGAATCAACACACGAATACAGCGGGGCAGCGAACCTTGCACCTGCATTTGCTGTACGTCTAGCAGTGGGACGCAATCCCAACCGGGGCGGGCACGGGCGATAGCGGCGGGAAACATGGCATCGAGATCGGCGGTGGCGCTGAAGATGGCACAAACGACTTCTTCTGGCTCAAACGCATTGCGGGCGACAATTTCGTCTAGAAGTTCACTCACGGCTTCACCCATGGCAGCGGCTGAGTTTTCCGTAACGGTGGTCGCCCCCCGAATCCCTCGAACTTTACAGTCCACGTTGTTGCTCCTCTACGTTTTTTCTTCACTACACCTTACTATCTGCGGGCCATCCTTGAGCCACAGCTGATATGTGCTCGCAACTCAGCCACAAGTCATTTAAGACTCTGTGGTTGAGCTAATCAATTAACCCCTGGATACTGATTGATTAAGGTTTGTGATCGCATCTGATCAAAATCAGTCCAAAATAATTGGATCTTAGCCTTGGCGCCCCCCAGGATAGAGCCAAAGGGGTTGACCTCGAGTTGCCAGTTCAAACTCCAGCCAAGACAAGCTCTGACCTAAGGACGTACGGTTTTCGCTGCCTAATAGACGTTTAAGAAGGGGTTTGGGCGGCTCAATATTTTGACACTCAGCTTTGTCTGGATCGAGTCCGGCCTGCTGCGCCGCATAGCGTCGAGCATCCTCTTCCGTGCCCAGCGCATCCACTATCCCCAGCTTTACGCCTTGCTCTCCTGTAAAAATTCGGCCGTCCGCAAAACTTTTGACCGTCTCAACATCTAGCTGACGGGAATCGGCAATGGTTTTTACAAACTGTTCATAGCTTGAATCAATCAGCGCCTGCAAAATCTGCTCTTCTTCCGGGGTTAGTTGCCGATCAAAGGACAAAATATCTTTGTAAGGACCCGATTTGATGACCTTGAAGGAAACGCCGACTTTTTCCAGCAGTCGCTCCAGATTATTCCCGCGCAAAATAACGCCAATGCTGCCCGTAATCGTGCCGGGATTGGCAAAAATATATTCCGCGCCCATGCCTATATAAACGCCTCCGGATGCGGAGATATTCCCGAAGCTGGCGATTACTTTGGTCTTTTCACGCAGCTTCAGCAGGGCACTGTAAATTTCTTGGGAATCGCCAACGGTGCCGCCAGGAGAATCAATGCGCAGCAGCAGTGCCGGATAGTTCTTTTCCTTGATTACATCCAAGGCTTTAAGTACACGTTTGCGCGTATCGCCTGCGATCGCACCGGTAATTTCGAGGCGTGCAATGTTGTTTTTTGCTCTGGGTTTAAACGGCCAAATCATGGGCGATGAATTACAAAAACGATTAGTCGCGATGGGGAGGAATCTAGGCCAATGCAGGCACCTCCGAAAAAGTCGCCTTTCTATTTTGATACGCTTGCTCAAATTCGGCGGAGTTTACGCTCAGATTGACCCGTTGACGCAAGGAGGAATAAAAAACCGGGCTTAACTCGCCCTTAACAAAACTCAATAATCCCCTACCATTAAAGAGACTCCTGGGCGTGCCCGTTGCGACCCGTTTCTTCAGCGCAAAGTCTATGTCGCCTGCCCCTCAAGCTCAGACTAGTTTTTGGTTCCGGATTACACCGTTTTTTTTATGGGGAACGGCGATGGTGGCGATGAAGGATGTTTTGCCCCACACAAATCCCTACTTTGTGGCGACGATTAGGCTGGTCCCAGCCGGCGTATTAGTCCTTTTGGTAGCGCTATGGCTTAAGCGATCACAACCTCAAGGTTGGAAGGCATGGGGCTGGATTAGCTTATTTGCCTTAGTGGACGGCACGTTTTTTCAAGGCTGCTTGGCGGCGGGTTTAGAGCGAACCGGAGCCGGGCTGGGGTCAACGCTGATTGATTCACAACCCTTGGTGGTGGCACTGCTATCGAGCTGGCTGTTTGCGGAAGTGATTGGGCTGTGGGGTTGGCTCGGTCTGGCAATCGGGTTAACAGGGATTGGGCTCATTAGTGCCGAAGCGATCGCAGATAGTTTTAGTCATTGGGAGAACGGTCTGGCGGGAGAGCTGTGGATGCTGCTGGCGGCACTATCCATGGCGGTAGGGACAGTCCTGATTCGCTATGTGGCTAAGCATGTCGATCCGGTCGTGGCAACGGGTTGGCATATGGTCTTAGGAGGAATCCCGTTAACTGTCTTGGCGCTTTGGGGCGGAGAGACGCCCTGGGTAAATTTAGGACTACAAGATTGGCTCGATTTAAGCTACGCGTCAGTCTTTGGCAGTGCGATCGCATACGGCGTATTTTTCTATTTGGCCGCCCAGGGCAATTTGACTAGCCTTAGCGCCCTGACCTTCTTAACGCCTGTATTCGCCTTGAGCTTTAGTACGCTCCTTTTGGGCGAAAGCCTTAAGGTCAATCAATGGGCTGGAGTGGGGTTAACTCTAGTCAGTATTTATTTGGTCAATCAACGGTTTGCGCTGGATGCCCGGCTGCAAAAACTGCTCTCTAGGGGGAAAGGGGCGCAAGAGATGGCCAATTCTGGTGAGTAAACGGCAAACTTGACGGGTCTACGATTCACCGAGAAACTAACCTGGGTGCTCTTTCTTCAATAGGTAAGGGAATGCGGTCTCTAACCGAAGGTACAAATAGACCGGTCAGGGACAAAATTCCGTCCGAATCGGCTTGTCGAACGGTCACAGATTGCAATAGATCTGACGGAAGCCGTTGAGGTCAGCCCGTAAGAATTTTTGCCGGAGCAACGATGAAATCTACCAGATTAAAGAGTTGGATAATGGGCGCGTTGGTCGGCATCAGTGTGACCACATCCTTTGATACTGCTCTCGCTCCTGTGATCGTTCTGGCCCAAACTGAAACGGCTCCAGCCCAGAATGGGCAACTCACCTACGATCAATATATGGCCGCCGGATACGTGGCGACTTCCAGCCGCGATTATGCGTTAGCGCTAGAAAACTTCCGGGCGGCCCTAGAAGTCAGGCCGGATGATGTCTATGCTCTGAAAGCGATCGCAAATGTGGAACAGTATCGCAACATCCAAGGAGCGGACGCGGCTTCCAATAGCGACAATGGTCAAAGCCTATCAGACCCCATGGGTCAAATTGGGCCCTGGCAGATTGTCGGCATTATGGGGTTTTTCTTTTTGGGCAGCGGTGTACTTTTAGTTGCCTGGGGCTTGATCCGAATCTTAACGAATCCAAAGAAGGCCGATTCTTGGCCCCGAGAATTACCGGAAAATAACCAAGGAGATTTAAAGGTCCAATCTCTTGCAGAACCGACCTTCGAACGGGCGATTCAAACCAGGCTCACTCCAGCACAGCCAGATCCTAAAAATGCTGAATCTACTTCAGTTGCGCAGGAAGTTGAAACAGTCTCGACGCAAGAAAATGTTAAATCCCATTCTGCACAATCTTCAGATCCAGCTGCATTTACTGAAGCCCTGGCGGAATTGGCCAATGACCTTGCAAATGAACCGGTCATACCCTCAGAAGAAATCTTACTCCCGCCTGACCCGGTATTGCTTCCAGAAACAATCACTTCTGATGAATCAGAAATAACAGAGCCAGCAGTTATTTCTGATTCATTCCAGATATCACCAGAAATTGAGGAGTTAAACTCAGAAATTCCTGTATCTCTAGAAATTTCTGATGAACCTGAAGTTCGGGAAGTTAGCGCCCAAGACGTTGGGGCCCTAGCGCTACGAGAGAGTTCAGGGGAACTGGCCGCAAGCCGTCTTGATCCAGAGGAAGAGCGGCAACAGCATCTGCTGCGATCACTACAAAGCTTTAAACCCGCCGAACGTCGCCAAGCAATTTGGGAACTGGCACAAAAAGCCGATTCACGGGCAATTGCGCCCTTGACTAATCTGATGATGATCGCTGACTCCCAAGAGCGCGGCCTCATTTTGACGGCACTGGCTGAAATTGGCTCTCGCTCTTTGCAACCCATTAATCAGGCTTTATTGATTGCACTGCAAGATGACAATAGCCAAGTTCGTCAAAATGCCATTCGAGACTTAACGCTGGTTTATGAACAGGTTGGTCAAGCAGAAAAACTTCTCCGCTTAGCCACTGCCGACCAAGATCCCGACGTGCAACAAACGGCGCGCTGGGCTCTCGAACAAATCGGTCATCCTCCTGCACTGGACCCCGATCGCACAGCAGAAGAAAGCGACTAAACAATTTCGATAAGCTAAAGAATACGCCACTTTTTCGATGCTCTATGCTTGCGCAAATAAAAGATCTGACCGAGACTCTGACCCCTCGCCTAATTGAAATTCGCCGCCATTTTCACGCTCACCCAGAATTGAGCGGCCAAGAATTCCAAACCGCGGCCTACATCGCGGGTGTTCTGTCTTCTTATGGTTTGCACGTCCAAGAAGAGGTGGGGAAAACAGGCGTTATTGGAGAGCTAAGCGGCACTGGTCAAGATACGCGACGGTTGGCGATTCGTACAGATATGGACGCGCTGCCGATCCAAGAGCAAACGGGCCTAGAATTTGCCTCTTCCAAGACTGGCGTGATGCATGCCTGTGGTCACGACATGCACTCAACGTTGGGCTTAGGCACAGCGATGGTGCTGTCTCAATTACCCGAAAAATTGCCGGGAAATCTGCGCTTTATTTTTCAGCCCGCCGAAGAAATTGCCCAGGGCGCCAATTGGATGGTTCAGAGCGGGGCGATGCGGGATGTGAACTCGATTTTAGGGGTTCATGTTTATCCCACCATCCCAGCAAAAACCGTCGGTATTCGTTACGGCGTTTTAACGGCAGCAGCAGACGATCTAGAAATTTTTATTCAAGGTGAGTCTGGGCACGGCGCTCGGCCGCATCAGGCCATTGACGCGATTTGGATTGCCTCCCAGGTCATTACCGCCCTACAACAAGCCATTAGCCGGACTCAAAATCCCTTGCGACCGATGGTGTTGACGTTAGGGCAAATTCAAGGCGGCCGAGCCCCAAACGTCATTGCCGATCAAGTGCGCCTAACGGGAACTGTACGATCGCTGCATCCAGACACCCGCGAAAATCTACCGCAATGGATCGAAAATATTGTGCAAGGGGTTTGCCAAACCTATGGCGGCAAGTACGAAGTAAATTACCGTCAAGGGGTGCCGTCGGTATTGAATAATCATGAATTGACCCATCTCCTCGAAAAATCTAGCCGCGAAGCGTTGGGGGATGACCATGTGCAACTCATTGATGAACCGTCGTTAGGCGCCGAAGATTTTTCCTGTTATCTCGATACGACCCCCGGCACCATGTTCCGTTTAGGCGTCGGTCACACAGATAAAACCAACTATCCGCTGCATCATCCCCGATTCGAAATTGATGAAGCTGCGATCGCAACGGGCGTTGTGACCTTGGCCTACACGGCCTATCAATATTGGCTGCAAACCAAAGCGTAAACCAATGAGCCCGCGCATTGTCATTGGAGTAATGGGACCAGGAACCGTTTGTGATCGCGAACGAGCATTGGCGCATGAACTGGGACAAAAAATTGCAGCGGCGGGTTGGGTCTTGTTAACCGGAGGTCGAGCTGCAGGCGTGATGGCAGCGGCGACGGCGGGAGCAAAGTCTATGGGCGGTCTAACGATCGGCGTTTTGCCAACTGCAACCCCCCGTAATCTTGCGGAAGGCGTCGATATTGCGATTGTGACTGATTTGGGTGAGGGTCGAAATAATGTCAATGTGTTGTCTGCGCAAGTCGTTATCGCCTGTGGCATGGGCTTGGGAACTGCGTCTGAGGTAGCGCTTGCGCTAAAACAAGGGCGCCCTGTAATTTTGCTAGCGGCTACCGCCATCACCCGCTCATTTTTTGAACAGTTTGCCTCGGAAGATCTCTATTTTGCTGACGAGGTAAAGTCTGTGATCGCCTTGACTCAAACGCTCTTACAAAATCCGATTAATCGGTCAGAGTAATGACATGTGGACTCGGCTCTTGGCTTTCGTGCTACAAGCTTTTGCTAATCAGCGGGATTTTATTTGGAAAACCTGGTATCAGTTTTTAGCTAGCACCTATCCTCAAGCGGATTGGACGTTTATGAACTACGGCTATGCACCGCTGGCGGGACCGGAACGACTCACCCCACTCGACCCGGAAGATGAGTCCAATAGCTATTGCATTCAGCTTTATCAACAAGCCGTTGACGACATTTCGTTGACGGATCTCACCGTCATGGAGGTGGGTTGTGGTCGGGGTGGAGGAGCCGACTATCTTTGTCGCTACTTTAAACCGCAAAAGCTCATTGGCGTTGACTTTTCCGCTTCTGCGATCGCATTTTGTCAGCGCACATATCAGACCCCCCAACTTTCGTTTAAAGTCGGCAATGCCCAAGCGTTACCGTTTGCCGATCAATCATTTGATGTTGTTATAAATGTCGAGTCGTCCCATTGCTATCCGGATTTTTCACAATTTATCAGGGAAGCTAAACGAGTTTTGCGGGATGGAGGATATTTTATCTTTGCTGATTTCCGCGAAAAATCAGAGTTTGCCACACTACAAAACACTCTGAATCGTTCAGGATTAATACAATTGCGTGAACAAGACATTACGCCTAACGTACTCAGAGCCTTAGCGTTAGATAGCGATAAAAAGACCACCCGTATTAAAAAACTTATTCATAAGCCCCTGCAGAATTTGTTTTACGAGTTCGCGGGCACCCAAAATTCCCAATTGTATCATGGCTTTCAACAAGGAGACCTCGTTTATGCCAGCTACATCCTACAAAAAGCGCGAGCAGACTAAGGGCGATGTGATCGGCATGGAAACAGAAGGCTTGGTAAAATAGCTAACTACTTCTACCCCTACCGACTGACCTATGTCTCAGACTGAACGCTTGATCCAATTGGCGGAAGACGAACTGACCCGCTATAGTACCGATGCGCTCAAGATGGAACGCCTGCGTCGTAAGATTGGGATTTCTTTGTCTCCGAGCCAACAGGAAAAGATCAAAGAGGAAATCATGGCAGAAATGCCCAGTTCCTTTTGGGGCAAAATCGTGGAGGATCAGCGTCAAATGATCGCATTGCCGTTTTGGGGCATTGCAGGACTGGGGCTTTTGTTTGGAATTTCGTTCCGCCAGCCGTTCGACTTTATGGCAACTGCGATCGCAGCTCCCATTGCGGTTAATATTCAACGCTGGGGCTGGCAGCTACAGGCTAAACGCTTAGTTCTGAATACTCTCAAAGACATTGAGAAACGAGTCGAAGACGCGACGAAGAGTTAGGGGTAGTCCTAGAGATGTAAGGAAAGAGAAAAAAAGGATAAACCAGAAGCTCCCATGGCAAAACTCAAATGCCCTCGCTGCCATTCCAGCAAAATCGTCAAAAATGGTTTCATTCACAATCGCAAGCAGGACTATAAATGCAAAGAATGCGGGCGCCAATTTGTCGCAAATCCCCAGCAGAAATTGATATCAGCGGAAACCAAAGCGATGGTTGACAAACTCTTGCTTGAAAAACTGCCATTGGCTGGC
>JBCDHF010000112.1:0-12228 GCA_038750375.1 Cyanobacteria bacterium P01_H01_bin.15 | reverse complement strand
CGTTTTCAGAGGAGGCCGATGGTCTCCTCTTTTGCATTGTGTGCATTTTGAACTGTTCCAGACGCATCGTTGCTCATCGAATGACTTAAAACGGAATGTCTTCATCCGGATCGGCGACTGTCGGACGGTTTGCGATGCGGGGCGCGCCGACGGATGCGGCAGTTGACAGAGTAGACTCCTGCGGATTTCGGCGCTCGGCAGCGGCGGATTGAGGCGCAGAAGAAAATGCGGGAATTTTGTCTGAAGGATCAGGGCTCGTCTCTTGTAAAGGTGGAGGCTCTTGCACGGTAGCCCCAGAGAGAACATTCGTACTGGCGACGGCGGGGATGATTTCTGAGTCTGGGACTGGCAAATCAGGGATTGCTGACCGCGTTTGTGATAAGACCGATTCAGCCACGGCTTCCGTTTCTTCGTCCGAGGGACAATCAATCACCTCGCCCTGAAACAGTTCCGCGATTTGCGCGGCGGCTTTAGCGGCAGAGGGGGCGGCCGCGACAGCCCTATTCTGTGCCGTCTTTTCGGGGGGGTGGGATGTTGTTTGTTGAGCTGCGGTTTCGGTGGGGGAGCTTTTTGCGATCGCAGCCGGGGGTGGGGCGGGAACGGGAGCTGACTTTTCTGCCTGGGGCAGCGGCGTCAAATTACTGCTGACTTCCAAAGAGACTTTGACGGATTGTCCGGTGGCTTTATTTAGGCACCCTTCTAGGACTGGAACATGTCTTTGGACCATGCTCAAAATCGCTTTACTGCGAATTCCTACTTGGGCAACTCCAGATCCCAAGCTCAATAGACTGCCATGTTGTTTGAGCAGGGCTTTGGTGGTAGGCAGTTCAATCAGCTCTAGACAGTCTTCCCAGAGCTGACCGAGATCCGCAATGTTAGAAACCGTTGTCGTTGAAGGCTTAACCCCAGCAGCGCCATTATTGTGAGACTGAGTCGAGGGCGTTTGTGCAGAGAACGATTCAGGGGGCGCTGATCTTGTGGGGGCGGGTGTTTCGGCAGCGAGAGGTTTAACCTTTTGGACCTCTGGTTCTGGTGGAGTTGAAACGGAAGAAGAAGGCGTCCGATGACCGTTTGAGGCAGGCGTGCTGCTTAGGGGAGCCGCTTTATGACCATTAGTTGACGCTGTCGGGGTAGAGGCTTGGACTGGAGCAACCGTGCGGGGCGGCGGCGGAGTTGTGGACCCAGCACGAGGAGCACGAGCCGGAGCGACCCCAGTGGGGGCGAGGGTTTGTTGGGCGGACGGCAATAGGCCGAGCAGGGTGACTTCCAACCACAGCCGGGGTTGAGTGGTTTGTTTGATTTGAATTTCAGCAGCTTTGAGCTGTTGCTGTCCGAATAGAATATTCGGGAGTGTCCATTGCTGCGCTTCTCGTCCAAGTTGGAGCCAGGTGGTTTCCGTAATTCCGGCCATTTCTCGCTGGTCCGGAGCCGTTTTGGCAATCAATAAACTCAAGTAAAAACTGGTGAGATTTTGCAGCACGGTCAACGGCTCTCGCCCGCGATCCAGAGACGCGCGACATTGGGCTAGAACGGCAGTGGGATCATCGGCTGCGATCACCTTAATCAAGGTTAATAATTCTTGTTCAGGGACCGCGCCCACCAAACCCCAAACTTGTTCAGGCGTAATTTCCCCTGAGAGTAAACTGAGCTGGTCCAGTAGGCTTTCAGCATCCCGGAGTCCTCCATTGGCCAACTGTGCAACTAGATTAATTGCCGCAGGGGCGATAGCAAGACCTTCTTGGACAGCAATGTGGGTGAGGTGTTCTGCCATCGCGGTTAGGGGAATCCGTCGATAGTCAAACCGTTGACAGCGGGAAATGATGGTCGGCAATACTCGCTGCGGGTCGGTGGTCGCCAGTACAAAAATCACTCGTTCTGGCGGCTCCTCTAGGGTTTTGAGTAGCGCGTTAAAGGCTGCCGTACTAAGCATGTGACATTCATCAATCACATAAACCTTGTAGCGGCATTGGACTGGAGCAAACTGAGCCCGTTCAATAATTTCTCGGATATTATCGACGCCTGTGTTGCTGGCAGCATCAATTTCAATGACATCTAACGCTTGACCGGATGCGATCGCGCGACAGACTTCGCATTCCCCACAAGGGTTAGGGGTGGGTTTGGCAGCTCTTTGACAATTGAGGGATTTAGCAAAAATACGGGCGGAAGAGGTCTTACCCGTACCTCGGGGTCCGGAGAATAAATAGGCTGGCGCAATTTTTTCCTGGGTTAGGGCGTTAGTCAGGGTCGTCGCGATCGCCTTTTGACCCACTAATTCACTAAACGTTTGCGGGCGATACTTGTGGTGATAAGGTTCGTAAGCCATCGCGGACCGCTCAAGGCACAATAGGTGGGGTTAACGGGTCACTGCGTCCAGAGCGCAGTCAAGATTTTGAGTACAGAAAAAGCAGCCAAACTACCGGCTGAGATTTATACCGATGGGGCTTGCCTCGGCAATCCGGGACCTGGGGGCTGGGGTGTTGTCTTTTATTTTAATGATGGCTCCGTAACTGAATTAGGAGGGTATGTGCCGGAAACGACCAATAACCGCATGGAGATGCAGGCGGCGATTTCGGCGTTAGAGTATTTGCAAGAACTTAAGATTACGTCGATTCAGACAAAGTTGCCGCTACATACAGACAGCCAGTATGTGCAGAAAGGCATTACCCAGTGGATCAAAGGCTGGAAACGGAAAGGTTGGCGCACAGCGGCGGGAAAACCGGTTTTAAATCAAGATTTATGGCAGGAACTTGATGCCCTCAATCGGGCTCAAATCGAGTGGCGGTATGTTCGCGGCCATGCGGGCAATCTGGGTAATGAGCGCTGCGACGAAATCGCGAACGGTTATGCTCGTAGACGGCCGCCAACGCTTAAGTCTGCGCCAAGTAATTCTACTTCCGTAACAGGGTTATCAGCGAACCCGGTCCCATCACAGTTATTTTCTATGCCTAAGTCCCTTTCCAAAGAACCTGAAATGGTGATTAACGACACGCACAGTGTTCTCGAAGAACAGTTGCCCCGCGAAGTCCGGGTCGCCAATCTGCACAACGTCATCGAAACGCTGCGCATTGCTGATGAGATTGCCTCGAAGGGTTATTTGATTAGTAGTTCTGAATTGGCTGATTTGATGGATATTAACGCCAGTGCCGTTACGAGTCGCGGTGATCATTGGTCTTGGCGAAACTGGGTGGTTTCGCGGGTGCGGCGAGAAGGAAATCAGATCCTGTGGCAGTTAGAATCCGTTGACTAATTAACCGAGTAATTAAACGTTCAGAGGACTGGGCGTTTTTTTATAGCTTTCGCCAGATCGCTTAAGCAGTCTGTAATTAAAAATTGCTTAATATTAGGGCATTCTGGCACGCAGCAGCCCCTTACCGAAAGTGGCAACTGCTATCTGAAAACTCTCTAGATACGCTGTGAACTCTGAATCTGATTCTTTGCGATCGCAAATTAAACGCTGGGTCAGTGAAGCCCAAGTGAACGATGAGCCGGCAAGCTGGTTTGACAAGCTTTACGACGCCGCCAATCGCACCAGTGAGCAAGTCCCTTGGGCGGGAATGAAACCCCATCCCGCATTAGAGCGGTGGTTAGAGCATCATCCCGCTCCACCAACCGGAAAGTCGGTTTTGGTGTTGGGCTGTGGCCTAGGGGACGACGCGATCGCCTGGTTTCAAGCGGGCTATCAGGTGACCGCGTTTGATATTTCACCCACCGCGATCGCCTGGTGTCGAGAGCGTTTTCCCGAGGCTCTGGTTGATTTTCAGGTTGCTGATTTATTTGCGTTACCTTCTGCCTGGCAACAAGGGTTTGATTTTGCTTATTCTTCGCGCACGATCCAGTCGTTACCGCTATCAATACGGACAAACGCAATTCAAGCTGCGATCGCGCCGGTTAAATCGTCCGGTTCGTTTTTGATGATCACCCAACTGAGACCGGAAGAGAGTTCCTCAGACGGTCCGCCGTGGCCACTCTCTCGCGACGAATTGGCGCTGTTTAATAAGCAAGGTCTGCAGCTTGCTAACGAGCTAATGATCTCGTCAGAAAGCCAAACGGTTTGGCTGGAGTATCGCTTTCACCGAAACGCGTAAAGACTTTCTATTTTCGAGCTGATTACGTTAGAAACGCTTCGAAATTGTGTCGATCTTAAGTGGGCAGAGCTCATGTTGGCGTTGTTCCGAGCCACTGAGGCATAAATGTCTGTAACCATTGCTGAGTTTGCTGGCCGACGAGCTGCTCTTGCTGAAGCTGTTCTTCAATGGATTGGGCTCCCGGCACATTTAAAAGCGTGGCCCCGCGTTTCAGCCAAACTTTTAATAGCGGGCGCACCATCTCGGGGTGGAATTGTACGCCATAGACGCGCTCACCATAGCGAAACGCCTGCTCGGGGAACGAATCTCCAGTGGCAAGGCGAATAGCCCCGGCCGGTAATTCAAAACCTTCTTGATGCCATTGATACACCCAGTGCAGGTTAGCAAACTGCGAGCGACCAGCGATCGTAGATGAAATTGGAAAATAGCCAATTTCTTGATAGCCCGTGGGATGACGCCGAACAGTCGCACCAAGGGTGCGAGCAATGAGCTGAGCCCCGAGACAAATGCCTAAAATCGGACAGTTACTTTCCAAAGCCTTGGGCAACCACAGCAATTCCTGACGAATGAAGCCTAAAGTCTGATCGTCGTTGGCGCTCATGGGTCCGCCGAAAATAATGACCCCGGCGTAAGAACTGAGAGACGTCGGCAAAGGCTGCCCCGCGCAGGGTAAACATTTTTCTAGTTCGTATCCCTGTTGAATTAAATAACGCCCCACAGCCCCTACGCTGGTAGTCTCTTGGTGAATCACCGTAAGAATTTTGGTGGGTGAAGATTTAGGGGGTTTGCAGAGTGGCATTGTCCTCGTAATGGATTTGCTAAACTCGCTCTTTCGAGACTTAGTGTAGCGATTGAATCTAGTCCCAAAATGCTGCGCTTAGTTTTTGCGATCACAGTCGAAAAATATCTCCCGAATCCTTCATGGATTAGACAAGTTGCAGAGATTGCTTGCCCAGAGATTGCAAAGAACAGAGAAGAGGGACACAAACCGTTACAATGTGCCGTTAGTTCAAATACTCGGGAGAACACCACGAATGGGTCGCGCCAAAAAAGTTGTTTTAGCCTACTCCGGCGGAGTGGACACCTCCGTCTGCATTCCCTATTTGAAAAACGAATGGGGCGTGGAAGAAGTTATCACCTTGGCTGCTGATTTGGGTCAAGGAGAAGAACTGGGACCCATCAAAGAGAAAGCCATAACCTGCGGGGCTTCGATTTCTTTGGTCGAAGATGTGGTAGAACCCTTTGTCACCGAATATGCGTTTCCAGCGATTCAAGCCAACGCCCTCTACGAAAATCGCTATCCCCTTTCCACCGCTTTGGCGCGACCGCTGATTGCCAAGCTGTTGGTGGAGGCTGCTATTAAGTATGACTGTGATGCGGTAGCCCATGGCTGCACAGGTAAAGGCAATGATCAAGTGCGCTTTGATGTGGCAATTGCTGGCTTAAACCCGGATCTCAAAATTTTGGCTCCCGCGCGGGAATGGGGCATGAGCCGTGAAGAGACCATTGCTTACGGTGAAAAATTTGGGGTGCAATCTCCCGTTAAAAAATCATCGCCCTTTAGTATTGACCGAAATTTGTTAGGTCGCAGTATTGAAGCCGGTCCCCTG
This sequence comes from Cyanobacteria bacterium P01_H01_bin.15, assembly GCA_038750375.1. Taxonomy (GTDB): domain Bacteria; phylum Cyanobacteriota; class Cyanobacteriia; order Cyanobacteriales; family JAAUTE01; genus JAAUTE01. Next base: position 6,533 of record JBCDHF010000112.1, on the reverse strand, counting down.
GAAGATCCCATGACCGAGCCGCCGGAAGAAATCTACGCCATGACCCAAGCGCTAGAAGCGACCCCGGATGAACCGGAATACGTGGAAGTGGGATTTGAAAAAGGTATTCCCGTTAGCGTTAATGGCAGAGCCCTTGCCCCGGTCGCCCTAGTGACGGAAATGAATGCGATTGCCGGTCGCCATGGTGTCGGTCGCATTGACATGATCGAAAATCGGGTCGTGGGCATCAAATCGCGGGAAATTTATGAAGCGCCTGCGCTGATGGTGTTGATTAAAGCGCATCAGGATCTCGAAAGCTTAACGCTCACTGGCGATGTAACCCAGTACAAACGCGGCATTGAAGAGATGTATGCTCGCTTGACCTACCAAGGTCTATGGTTTAGTCCGCTCAAGTCCGCCTTAGATGCCTTTATCCAAAACACGCAGGAGCACGTAACCGGTAAGGTTCGGCTGAAATTCTTTAAGGGCAATGCAACTGTCGTGGGTCGCCAAGCCGACAAAGCGCTGTACAATGCTGAGCTTTCTTCCTATGGCGTGGACGATTCTTTCGACCACAAGGCCGCAGAAGGGTTTATCTATGTCTGGGGCTTGCCCACGCGAGTCTGGTCACAAACGTTCCAGTAGATTTTTGTGATCGCAACGTTGTCAATCACCCCCATAGTCACCGGTGCGAGTAGTCTGGGCAAAACGGCCTCCTGACTACCACACCGGATCGCTGTAGAGATTAATTTCTAATTCGGGGCTCCCGGCAGGAATGCCCGCAATACAGGCACAAACGGGTGTGCCGTCGCCCAATTCCACTTCACAAGCATGACAAGAGCCCATCATGCAGCCGGTGGGAATAAGGACGCCTGCGCGTTCTGCGACGTCTAACATTGGCTCCCCCACCTCCGCGTCAACAGTCACGTTATCGGGTAAAAATTTAACCTGCACAGTCATAGGCAAGCAGTTATTTCAAATCACTTATAGGAAACCGGAAAGTTAGCTAGGCAGCAGGGCTGACAAATCCACATGTTTTTGGACTAAGTCTGCGATCGCATCGAGCATGACTTCCCGCTGTTCTCGATAATTGGAGACGCCAGTGGGCAGCGAATTTAAGCCTCGACGATTGCGGAGATAATTTAGCCAAGAGCGCCGCCAAGGACCATTATCAAACAATCCGTGGAGATAAGCGCCCCACACCAACCCCGATTCACTGACGGCGCCTAGCTCCGGATCGGCAAATAGAGCTTTGTTATTGGTGTCGGGTAATGCGATGGTCCGACCCTGATGAATTTCGTACCCTTCGACCGGTAATCCTTCTTGAGGCCAACTAGAAAACGTTTGCCGCTGACAGACCACTTTGGTCATTTCGAGAACGGTCTTTTGGGCGAGCAAATTCAAACCTGGATAGCTTGTGTCGTTACCCTCAAGCTGGAGTGGGTCGTTAATGACTTTACCGAGCATTTGATAGCCGCCACAAATGCCCAAAACATGACCACCCATCGCGGCATACTGCTGCAACTGCGGAATCATGCCTTGATGATGCAAAACTTGCAGATCCGCTATCGTCGCTTTGGAACCGGGGATAATCACGGCATCAGGATAATCCAGGGATTCGTGGGGGTACACATAGCGAACTGAGACCGAGGATTCCGCTTCTAGCGGATCAAAATCGGTGAAGTTGGCAATGTGGGGCAGACGCAGCACAGAAATCGTTAGATCCGCTTGAGGCTTAAATGATTGACCGCGCTCCAAAATACTCAGCGAGTCTTCTGGCGGTAATAGTTGCTCACCGTAGGGAATGACGCCGAGTACCGGGATTTTAGTGTAGTCCTCTAACCATTGAATACCGGAATCCAAGAGAGACTTTTGCCCTCGAAACTTATTAATCACAATGCCTTTAATCAGCTGGCGCTCCTCAGGCTCCAAGAGTTCGAGGGTGCCAACAACATGGGCAAACGCGCCGCCACGATCGATATCGACGACCAAAATGGTTTCGGCCTGCAAATAGCTTGCCACCCGCATATTGGTCAAATCACGATGTTTGAGATTGATCTCTGCCGGACTGCCAGCCCCTTCACAGATCACCACATCGAACTCATTGGCTAAGCGAGCCAGAGATTTTTGGATGGTTTGCCAGCCTGGTTCAAAATAATTTTTGTAATAATCCGCCGCTTGGGTCGTACCGGCAACCTTGCCGAGAAAGATTACTTGTGAGGTTTGGTTACCCTGCGGCTTTAGCAAAATGGGATTCATTTCAACCCTGGGTGCAGTTTTTGCCGCCCAAGACTGGACCGCTTGCGCATAGCCAATTTCGCCGCCCGCACTGGTGACATAGGCATTGAGGGACATATTCTGCCCTTTAAAAGGCGCAACGTGCCATCCTTGCTGTGAGAGGATGCGACAAAGCCCTGTGACTAAAAAGGATTTGCCTGCGTGAGACGTTGTCCCAACGACCATCAATGCTTTCATATCATTCAAACAAACTATTTGGTTGATTGTCTTAGGCTGACCCCTTTAAACAAACTATGTCTTCGGCAGATCCACCTTTTTAGACAAGTTCTTACGCTCGAAGTCAAAAAATTACTTAGAGATCGAGGGGTGGCTGTTAAGTGCCTTTCGAGGATTGAACGTAGCCTCGAGATGTAGACGTTACGGAATATTAGTGTGATGCCTATCATCCTCAAAATATAGCCTTCGCCAGAGCTTTCAAGACATTGATAATTCCGAATTTCTAATCCGAAAAGTTATAGCTTTGGCCAGATTGCTTAGAACGCTTCTAATTTGGAGCTGCCTCATTGAAAATCGCTCTGGCGCGCAACCACCCCCTTACAAAGGTTGCAGTTGCCATAATGGATACCGAAATACACTTTGGTGGAGTTAGAGACGATTTCCATAGTTGCCTATCACCCGGAACGCGAACAAAATGACTGGCTCAAAGAGTAGTCAGTTCTAAATGGGTAGTCTCAGCCATCGACAGCCCGAGTTGCTGATTTTGGCAGCTAAATTCGCGGTCGGAAGTCCTTGGGGCTCGTTTTCCCAGCGGGCAACCACCTGGCGACCAAGAGGCGTTAAGCGAAAGCTATCGGTGATGCCTTGACCATCCACTTCCCGACGCAATAAACCCACTTTGATTAGCCACATTAATTGAGTTTCGGCTTGAGGCTCAGACAGCGCTTGGATCGTAAAGCTTCTGTCCACGCCGCTTTTGCCGACGATGGCGGATAACAAAACCTGTCCCTGGCGCATGGCGATAAACAAAGTCAGCTGAAACGGTGAACATTGCAACGCACGCTCCCCTCGACGGTAGGCGAGGTTGGTATAGTCAACTTTTTCCGGGGGTTTGGCAGTAGGAACCATCGCGTTCAGCACGTCAAAACTGTTTTATCTTTTCTTAATTGTAGAGGGGTTAGTAATTCGGGAAAGTGCAGCAGTTGCGGCTAGAATTTTCTAGATTGAAAGTATTAATGGCTACATTGAATTAATAGTTATGGAAGAGTCTACGAGTCAGTTTTTATCGCCGGAAGAATCTGCGGCGGTGGATGCCGCGTTACTGACTAGCCCAGAGAAATTTTTGGCTCGCCTGACCATCTCCTCCCAGCGCTTACTGCAGCTCATTGCGGAAGGCAAAGGGGTTGAGGTCGCTCAGCTCAGTCATCGCGACATCATTGACTGGTTTGAACAGGACAGCAAGACTCGTTTTGAGCACGGTCCCGAAGCCGCAGTCCTCAAGTGGTAGAGGTTATTTGATGATTCCTCGCCGCTACCAGCGCATCCGTCAGATGCTGGCTCGACGACAGCCGGATTTAACCGTGCTCACGGAAGACGTTCATAAACCCCATAATTTTTCGGCGATTATCCGGACCTGTGATGCGGTCGGGGTGTTTAAAGTTCATGCGGTCAATGTTACGGCCGCCATGCCCACCTTCTCCCCAGTCGCTCAAGGCAGCGAGAAATGGGTTCTACGCCAAACTCACCCCGATATTGAATCTGCGATCGCAACGTTACAGGCTCAAAATTTTCGCGTGTATGCCGCCCATTTAAGTGAGCAAGCCCAGGACTATAGCACTGTGGACTACACCCAACCCACGGCAATTTTGATGGGAGCGGAAAAATGGGGGGTCAGCACCACGGCTGCCGCTAAAGCAGATGGACACGTCATCATTCCTATGTTGGGCATGGTGGAGTCGTTGAATGTATCCGTTGCCGCTGCCACGATTTTGTTTGAAGCTCAGCGACAGCGTCTGGCCGCTGGCATGTATGAACGAGATTGCATTGATCAGAACCTTCGCGATCGCTTGTTATTTGAATGGGGATATCCCAAGTTGGCCAACATCTATCGCCAACGCGGTGAACCGTATCCGAACTTAGGGGAAAACGGCGAAATTTTGGGATCGGCCTCCCGCTCAATAGAACAAAGCAATTAAGTTACGTTCAATCACTATGAGCGCTCCCCTCATAAGACCAACCCTCGGTAGTATTGTTTGAACAATTGTTAGCCTTTGCTCTCTTCTGGGAATAAACATGCGTCCGCATCAGCGCCAACGATTCATTCGAATTATCTTTGGGGGTCTTTTTGCGATCGCATTTTTTTTTAGCGCGTTAATGTCCGTCTCGGCCCAATCGATTCCGGGATTGGGAATGTCCGTGCAAGAAATTTCGGCAGGTGCCTATATTCCTACTTTTGAGAAAGGCAATTTAGAATATGCTCCAGTTTTTCTGGACGGCCGAACGGTAGGGAACGTCCCGGCATTTGTCGATATTAAAACCAGTCGCGGCAACGATTACAATGACGATTCTTTGGGCGCTGCAGACCGCTCTTATTTAATCCATATAAAGCTCGAAAAGTTTTTGGCTGCGATGGTGCTCTATTCGGAGCAGACTTTTGACGAGGGGGTTTCTCTTGAAGCGCGAGAAAAAGCTCTGAGCCGACAACTGACATCGGAGATCACAGAAAAGGGAGGGGCAATCACTGTATTAGCCACGTTTCCTAAAAATGACGTTCCTGAAGTCATGTATACCGTTACTAGCGCAGATATTAATCGACCTCGTTTAGATGGTACGTCCCAACCGGAAGTCATTGCGGAACGAGCAGCCGAGCTGGTGAAAGAGGTTCTTTTGTTGGCTTGGAGAGAGCGACAGCCCGAGCATTTAATCAAGCAAGCGCAAAAAGCAGTGCTTGTTCTATTGGGGCTCGTTTGCGGGAGCGTTACGCTCAGTGTTCTCACGCGACAATTTTCTCGCAAAGTCGTCCGACTCAAAGAACATCGCAGTAAATCCCAACAAAACCAGCACAATAACATTACCCCAAAAAACTACAAGCGATTTTCTCCCGCGACAAAACTATTAAGCACCTTGTCTTTAGACCAAAAGATTAGTTTGTTGTCTTTGTACAAAACTGGCTTATTTTGGTCGCAGTGGTTGCTCTGGCTGCTGGGGGTGGGCTATTTGTGTGGTCTCTTTTTCTTTTCTCGCCCCCTTTCAAACTGGATTATTGGCGTAAGTATTCGCGATGCCTGGACCAGTGGTGGACCGGTAGAGGGCTGGGCACCGTTAGATTGGGTTTTGAGCTTGGGGCAGCTCGCACGCATTGGGACACCGTTACTGCTATTTCTCTTGTTTGTGCTCGTCCGCTTGGGTCTTAAGGGCGGTGATTTAGCCATCGACTCCCTGATTCATCGTTGGAACGACCACCATGTTTGGCAGCGGCGGGCATTGCGGGCTGCGACCCTATCTCGAGCCTTTAAAGCCTGGCTAAGAGCCTTTGTTTATCTACTTTTAGGGTTAATCATTGCCTCCCAGTTGCATTCATTAGGGGCAATCACTCAAACAGCCGCCGTTTTTTTGGGATTCTTTAGTTTTGCCCTGTCTCTGGCGTCGCAAGATTTGCTCAAAGATCTAATCGCAGGGGCCTTAATTCTCTGGGAAGACCATTTTGCCGTGGGGGATGTAGTTTGCATCAATGATTTGTGGGGCTCGGTCGAAAATATGTCTTTGCGCATTACCCAGCTGCGCAACCTTGATGGAGAACTGATTACCCTACCCAATGGCTCCATCCAAAGTGTCCGAAATGTCACCAGCGACTGGTCCCGCGTCAATTACGCCGTTGAAGTCAATTACGATTGCGATCCGGATCACGCTATCGAAATTATGGATGCGATCGCAAAACAAATGGCGCGAGAGCCTGAGTGGGAAAAGCTAATTATCGAACCGCCAGAAGTCTTAGGTGTGGATAATTTGGCCCATACGGGCATCTTGATTCGCATCATTATCAAGACCGAACCCTTTGAGCAGTGGCCAGTTGCCAGGGAATACCGCCGTCGTCTTAAAAAAGCCTTTGACGAAGCGGGCATTGAAATTGGCATTCCACAGTTGGCAGGTGATTTTGGGAATCAGCGCTTTGCGAGTGAATTCGAGGCGTCAGCAATGAAAAAGAATTAGTTATCCGCGGCTTTGTTGCATGAATGATCGTTGCTATATAAGGGTTTCAGACTTTGAAAAGGCGAAATTCGAGTTTTTCTTTAGTTTTGAATCGTCGAAACCCTTAATAT
>JBCDHF010000111.1:0-12245 GCA_038750375.1 Cyanobacteria bacterium P01_H01_bin.15 | reverse complement strand
TCTTGATCAAATAAATGTCTATGTTGCCCATTCATATATGTAATGTAATTTAAATAATCAATTTTGGTATGATAATGGAACGCTGGTTTATGAAGCTCCTTCGGCTGGAACTCATCGGGTTTCAAATAGGCTTGAACGTAAATACTTGCATCAGGGACACAGACACTAAAAATACCGCTGGGCTTAAGAACTCGGTAACAATCAGACAGTAGAGATGTTAGCTGAGGGTAGAAAAAATGTTCTAATACATGGGATGAATAAATCTTTGAGATGCTATTTTCTGGAAAGGGAAGCGGTTTAGATAGATCCCAGCAAATATCGCACTTCTCTGAGCGATCAAGAGTAGTCCAGCCATTTTTTCCTTTAACTGGTCCGGAACCAATTTCTAACAGCAAGGGTTTCTCCCCTGCAAGCAAATCTGTCGCCTTCTGCAAACTCGACTGTCTCTGCTGAGACTCTTTGCGAAATTGCTTAGCAAATTCATATCCGGCAACTACATATTCAGGTAACGAGCCAATGAGTATTTTCCTCAGTCTCATAGATCCGTCCCTATAATTTTCATTCTGCGTGCATATTTTAGCAAGATTTGGTTGCTATTCATGAGTATTGTGAAATCCGACTATTTTCTAACACTGAAATAAGTTTTTCGAGCATGGAAACGTAGCGTCGCCGAAAACCCCTTTGCGGTCTTTTTTGGGAACGTCCAGAAATCTCGAACATATACATCTGGTCGTACTTGCGATCACAAAGAAAAGTTGGTGGTTCAACTAAAGGAAATTTCATTTCAAACGTGGGTAAGTCTGCACAGGGATTATTTGAATACAATGTATGAGTTGCATCATCACGGAAACCAAGGTTTGCGATCAAATTTACCGTTGGGATCACACAAAGACCGGCGTTGACCATACAGGTTAAAACCCACTGATGATCCCAAGTATCTATTCTTCCAGCATAGGTTTCGTCCAATCGATTTAACCGGTCCTGGAAGAGAGGCTCATTATTGATTAAATCTTTAACTCTATTTTTGACTTCTGGGGACTGCCAGAGCTGAAAGTTTCGATCATATAATTTCCAAGCTCGTTTCCAGGTAGCCCAACCCCAGACAGATCCATAAGAGGAGAAAAAGTAACTGAAATTATCTTCGGCCCATTTTTCTTTGATGTTTGTCCCACTGATCATCATAACGCGTCTGTCATCCCTGTAGGTTTGCAGCATTTCCGCACAGAAAGGGAAAAACGAAGGGTGTGGGATACAATCGTCCTCTAATATAATGGCTTCGTCAACCTGTTCAAATGCCCAATCTAATCCAGTAATCACCCGCTGTTTACAGCCATAATTACTGTCAGCAAAATTGGTAACTAATTCGCAAGGCCACTTAATTTCAAGAATGCTCTTTCTGACCTCTTCACATTTAATTGCATCGATATGATCTTTCGGTCCATCCGCAATCACGAATAATTGCTTCGGCTTAACTTGAGAGAGCCTCTGTAAAAGCAATTTTGTCAGATCAGGACGATTGTAGACTAGAAGAATCAATGGAGGTGGATGGTTCATTGCACCAATGGACTAGATTGACATACCTAGTTTTACCGCAATTCATGCATTCAGGTATACACATTTCAAAACATATCCTTAGAATACATCGGTAAATAATGGGATAATTCTATTTATCGATAGGTATCAAGAATTCATGGCCATTAAGCTATCGTTCACCGGCAAGTCAACGGCATAGCCTAAATTTCGAAGCGCCCTGAGATCAGACTTGCGATCGCAACTAAATCACCCGAGTAAACATCGCTGACTAATTTAGCTGCCAGTAAACGCAAGCTGACGTCGCAAAGCCAGAAAGTTACAACCATAACGATGGTAGGCGCATATTCTTTGAACAGAACTTACGCGGACAAAAGGGCCCTGACAGCTCGCTGTGTCGATTGCCCATCCAAGGCGAAAGTAAACTCTGAAGTCAAATCATGAGACCAATCAGAGGGATAACTTGACAAGACCAGACTAATTGCTTGCGCAAGGCGCTCTTTCGGCGTAGATAGAACCCTCTGGTAGAGTTCGTAGCATTCTAAATGCTGATAATACGAAGATGGACCCTGCTCGTCAATGTCATATGCAATGACAGGTTTATGAAGCAAAAGAGCTTCTTCTGCCACCGTAGAAGCTCGTGTGATTAGCAGATCGGCAACCAGCAAAAGTTGGTAAAAATCTAATAAGGACTGATGATGTTCAATGATGAAAACGTCGTGATTTTCAGTTAGGAAATTTGGTAAATAACGCCGATACAAATTGTTCTCGGTGCTATCTTGAGGATGTAACTTAACGACTAAAATGGCCTGCTCATAGTCAATCGCAGCATAAATAGCTTCTATATATTTCTGATAAAGCATAGCTTCATCGGGTCGACCGGCGTATTCAGCCCGGAGACAGGTTGCCAATAAAATAATCTTCCGTTGAGAGGCTCGACTGAATAAACTTTGATAGGCGTCAGACACCAGTTGGCGAACAGACCCCGGCTCCATCATTGCCAATCGGTCGTGTAGAGGATTCCCCACAATTCTGATGCGTTCAGGATCTATCTTAAAATCATCAACCAAACGACGATAGACTAGATTGCCCCAGACGAGCATGAACTGAGACGCAGTACTTGCTATCCCAGCAATGCTATCTTCTCGAGTCCCACCATGCTGAATCGAAACAGTTTTTACATCGAATTGATTTAATATCTCAGCAACATGAACACCTAACTTATGGTGAGCACCGTGAAAGCGATGATCTAGACAGAGCAGCCCAATTTTTTCAGCGGGGAACCGGCAAGCACGCAACAGAGCAACGTAGGAAAAGTCTTCAATGTGGCATCCTCCTTCATGAAGTGATTGGCGTTGGGCAGGTGTAATTTGCGTGAATAAGATAATAGTAATCCGTCCTGAGTACTCTCCCTTCGCTTTCTTCCTCAACAATTCAGTAATCAGCGGAAATAGCATACGCTTATCCGCCTCTCCAGAAATAAAGGCAACGATCTCTGGCGCATTTTCATTTGATGAAATTAAGCATTGCCAACGAAATTGTATCCCGGTCCCATAAATTTGCCGGAATCGCTTCCAATACCGGAGTTCTCTAAACAATAATGGGAATTGACCAGGAGCCATGATCTGATTCTGAAACCAGACGAGAAAACGCCCATGCACCTTTTGAATTGAAGGGAAAGTTATTGTCATATTAAAATCGCTGTTTAGAGATTCAAGGTAGCGAAGACTCCCTATATCGGTTTAACGTTCAGATAAATATTTTCGATGAAAAAAATATCCTTTACACTAATTTAAGTTACATATCGGAGTGTGTGAGGAATTAAAATAAATAGAAAGACTACGAATGGCTTTACGCACAGGGCAAATAATGGCTATCAGGCGATCATTAGATTCAGCAACCCCTGAGAAAGGCAAGGATAGCAATGGGCCCATTCAACTATTTATAGGTTCTAGTGAGGTCAACCTGATTGAGGAGCAGGTCTTTAGATACTCACTTGAAACCCACACCAGTCAAAATCTTCAAATAAATACGATTGATGCAACGACCGGTTGTGTTAAATTTGCCTCTGGCCTGGAGAAAGAATTTCCATCTGCAATGAAGCGACGCGTCAAGGGGGCCACTAATTTTTCCTTGGCACGCTATGCGATTCCTGAATGGTGTGATTTCACAGGGCGGGCAATTTACTGCGACTCGGATCAAATTGTATTTGACGATATTTTTAAGCTGTGGAACTTTGAACTCGGCAATTGTGCGATCGCAGCGGTTCCTGTACAAGAGGCATTCAGTTCTCCCCATTACGAAAAGCATATTCTTAATGACTTGCGGCGAGCGCCAACCCCCCTTTACCTAACCAGCGTAATGCTACTGGATTGCAGTAAGTTGAGTCATTGGCGAGTGGAGTCATTTATTGTAAACATGGACCAAGGGGCATTTCGCTATAGGGAAATGATGTTTTTAGAGAAACCGTTTTGTGATCGCTATCCGGTGGATATTGCTGGCTTACCCAGCTATTGGAATCATCTTGATCGTATCAACTCCGAAACAAGGCTATTGCATTTCACCGATTTAACCAGTCAGCCTTGGTTATTTCCTCACAATTCTACAGCTCATGTTTGGGAGCAATACTTTCTGGCGGCAATTTCGGCGGGGTATCTGAACTCACAACAGCTCTCAGATGGAGTAGCCAAAAGAGCGATTTCCAACCGCATCGCCGCCTTGCCATACATGCATCCTCAACTACGGTTTTTTCTAAATTGGCTTTGGCGGAACCTAGAATATTTAGGACTACCGGCTTTGTCTATAAAAAGAGGTCTTAAAACTGCTAAGTCGCAAGCTAAACTAGCTTTTCGAAAGATACGTAGGCGTTAGTAGCAGACAATTAATTGATGATGCCGTTAACCATTCATCTACCGATTAGCTGCAGCGCAAAGCTTAGTCAAGTAACGACCAACTTCATAAACAGTAGCGGGGGGGCTAATGAGTGTTGAGTAGGATTTAGGAGTCAACAACAGAGTATTTTCTGTATGGTCTCCCGGTCGTACAAGGTCGTATAATCTTCCTTCCACCTTTCCAATACGGGGAGACGTCACAGAGGCGATCGGATTCGTACGATTCCAGAGTGCTAATAGATCTGGAAACGATTGAGAATGCCGGCCTGAATAAGTGCCCTTGACGCGAATAATTTCTCGCACGATAGGCTCTCCCGTTTCCGTATTTCTAAGCGCTTTTAACTCAGTTTCTAAAAATTCCATAGCAGTTTCAAAAGACTGACCCATAGTAATTTTGCCGTCCGGCTCACGCTCGCGTAGATTAATACGAATAGCGCCCGCATTATCGTGGTAAGGCAGAGCAAAAAAAGCCTGCTGGGCGACACTTGTTGGGAATGAGCTAATTCTGCGGCCCGATTGGCGCAACTCTTTGAGTTGTTGCTTAATTTTACGTTTAGAAGGCTGCAACCGGTTCAACTTGTTCCTGACCTTGCTTGCAAATTTGTTGTTACTCCAAAAATCATTGAACTTAAATAACTGCGAACTAATTCCAGTTTGATTGAATAGCACTGGCTGCTGCAGTCGATGTAATATCTGGGGTAGAAGGTGTCCAGCTGTATAATTGGGTCCTGTTCCTGGTCCAGCAAAGAAAACAACAGAGGCATCTTCCTTCATTACCGATAGAACTCTGCCTAGGGCTTGATCTAATTCAATATAGACTGCTTTCAGGACATTACCGCATTCTGCAACCACCGTCGGGTCATAACGGGGGTGATGGGAATCATTTAAATGCCATGTAAAGTGCCCAGCTTCATGACTATCGCCAAAAACCACCATCAAAAAATCAAAGTTTTCTGGGTCTTGGAGTAGTTGGCAGGTAAATTTAGTTTTGATGGCTATGCGCTTGATAACCTTATCGAAATAAGCGTTAAAGTCTTCAGCGGTTGTTCGAACTTGGTCAGACCGACCGCCAAAGGGATCACTCCCTAACGTATCTGAAACTGTTTGAATGTAGTCAGGAGGATGGCTGCGGGGAACCCCCGTTTGAGCAAAGCTTGTCCAGTCCGTGAGCTGAATACCTTTGATTTCTGAAGTGAGAAGACTCTTGGGCACATCGACGATCGCGACTTTACTGCCCGCTTTGCTTATATCCACCCAGAATGGAGTTCCCTGTAGATCTGCATCAATATCGAAGCGGATTAAATTATAAGTACCTGGGATAAGTTGCCGAAACCCATATTCGCCGTGCTCTCCTGGATTCAAACCGGTGCTCAGGGAATTCCAGAAAACAGCATGACCCATACCAGACAGGGCTCGAATGTCTTCGACTGCTTGACTCCGCTCTTTTAACTGCTTGAGGTTAGGTAAACTTCCATCCGCGAGCCAGCGATTCAACAATGCCGGTTCTGCTGAATCCCAACTAATAAAAACGACTTTACTCATTGAGTTGCTCCCTCAGAATTTGGTCACAAATTTCTCTGACTGCTCCGTCACCCCCATTCTTCTCGGTAATTAACTGGGCGCAAGCCAAGACTTCCGGAACGGCATTGGCAACAGCAATCGGTATACCGACTAACCTCATGACATCTAAATCCACTAAGTCATCGCCCATATAGGCGATATCAGCAACATCAATGTCAAGTTTTTGGCTTAGCCCTTTTAGTTGGGCGACCTTATCTGTGACGCCAATCAAAACATGGGAGATGCCAAGATCTTCAGCCCGATGAACTGTCGCAACCGCTTCACTTGAGCTGATCCACGCAACCTGAATACCTGCTGCCATCAACCGCTTTAATCCTAAGCCGTCTTTGACATTAAACTTTTTGCTGACCTCTCCTCTGGGACCGTAGTAGAGAGATCCATCAGTAAGAACCCCATCGATATCACAGACGAGTAACTTAATCTGGCCCAGGTCAATTTCGCTAAAGGAAGGAGATTGTTCCATCGTCTAGTCAGGGAGAGATGATATCTGGTTGTGAACGGTCACAATCGAATGCAGGATCGACTCTAATTTGTCTAAGCGCACCATATTCGGACCGTCACTGGGAGCATGGTCCGGGTCGGGATGAATTTCCATAAATAGGGCATCCATCCCGACAGCTGCGGCTGCCCTGGCCAAATAAGGGACGTATTCCCGTTGGCCGCCCGTGCGATCACCTTTGCCCCCTGGCATCTGCACGCTATGAGTCGCATCGAAAACCACAGGATACCCAAACTCTCGCATCTGGGGCAAAGAGCGAAAATCGACAACGAGTGCATTGTAGCCAAAGCTCGTGCCGCGTTCCGTCAGCAAAATTTTGTCAGCACCGCCATGCTCTAGCTTGGCCACAACGTTCCGCATATCCCACGGCGCAAGAAATTGACCTTTTTTGACGTTAATTGCTCGACCCGTGGCCGCTGCAGCCAACAGCAAATCCGTTTGACGACAGAGAAAAGCGGGGATTTGGAGTACATCCACAACTTGAGCGACGGGCTCAGCTTGATAACTTTCGTGAATGTCCGTCAGCACGGGAATCTCTAGCTTGTCTTTTACCGCCTGTAACGTGTTCAGCCCATCATCCAAACTTAAACCCCGAAAAGACTTAATTGAGGTTCGATTGGCTTTATCAAAAGAAGCTTTAAATATGAACTGAACCCCCAAGCGATCGCAAACGGACTTGATTTGCTCAGCTATCTGTAAACAAAATGCTTGAGACTCGATGACACAGGGGCCACCGATGAGCGTTAGAGGCTGTCCCCGACCAATGGTTATCTTAGGGTCAATCGAAATTGGAGGCATCACAACGATCTGTTGAGTGAATGTGGTCAATTGTCAGCTTTGGGGAAACAATGCTCTCTCCTGTGGGAAACAATGTATCAAGTTCAAGCCGTAGATTATCGGCCAGACTATTGGGAGGCGATTAAGGCATTGGCCGCTTCCCAATCGCTAAGGGTATTAACTTCCATCAAAAACTGCTCAATCACAGATACCTGAATTTTATAGCCCCATTCCAACGCGCGGAGTTGTTCTAAATCTTCGCATTGCTCTAACGGTGTAGGAGTCAGCTCACTGTAGGTTTGTAAAAATTCCCTTGTGAAAGCATAAAATCCGAGGTGATGGTAGACAGGCGCCGGTTTTTGATGACGAAAAAAAGGGATCGGCGATCGCGAAAAATAAAGCGCATTATTGTTTAGATCACAAATTACCTTGACGGTATGGGAGTCCTGGTAACCGGACTGAGGATCCAACGGACAGGCGAGTGTCGCCATGGGGGGCTGCTCTCCTCGCACGAAGGGACTCACGAGTTGGGACAGGATTTGACCCGTCGCAAAGGGTTGATCTCCCTGAACATTAACAATGACGTCCATTTCTGGATAGCGCTCTGCGACTTCCGCCACCCGATCTGTTCCGGTGGCATGATCTGCGCGGGTCAGTTCGACGGGACCACCAAATTCCTGGACACAAGCTGCGACGGCCTCATGTTCAGTCGCGACGACCACTTGATTAAAGTCGGGGCAAGTGCAAGCAGCCCGATAAACTCGTTCCACCATTGTCTGCTCACCGATTTTGGCTAATACTTTACCCGGAAAACGCTGGGAATGGTAACGGGCGGGAATGACTGCCAGGATTTTCATGAAAAAGAATTAATTCACAAGCCTGAACGAAAAATATCATGAATTCGTAATAGCCCTAAACTCCGATTATTTTTGTCCACGACGGGCAAAACAGAAATCTGAGACGGGCGATTTTCCATCAGTTGCAGTGCGTCATAAGCAAGCCGCTCGGGGGTAATCGTCGTGGGTTCAGGCGTCATTAAGGTAGCGGCGGATAGTTTGGAAAGATTCTCCATTTCCACGTTTTCCAAAGCTCGACGCAGATCTCCGTCGGTGATGATACCTTGCAAAATTTGATGATGATCCACCACGCTAACGGCGCCAAGACAGCCTCGACTGATCGCACTAACCACAGAGAGCCAGGATTCAGCGGCCATAACCTGGGGATTGTCCGCGCCACCATGCATCAAGTCTCCAACTCGCAAAGTAAGCCGCTTCCCCAGACGTCCGCCGGGATGGTTGAGGGCAAAAATTTCAGGGGTTGTGCCCCGCGCTTGAGCGCTGACGAGGGCGATTGCATCTCCTAGTGCTAGTGCAACCGTTGTACTGGCAGTCGGTGCAAGATTTAAGGGATCGGCTTCTCGACTAACGGCTGCATCCAGAACGGCGTCTACGTTACGAGCGAGCGTTGAATTGAGGCGTCCAACAATCCCAATCGTGGGAACTTGGCGGCTGTGGATATGGGGCAAGATAGTCAATAATTCACTAGTTTCCCCACTATTACTAATCAGGATCGCAACATCGTTTCTGTTAACGATACCCAAGTCGCCGTGAAGCGCTTCGCAAGGGTGCAGAAAAATTGCAGTGGTCCCCATACTGCTGAAGGTCGCACTAATCTTTCGCGCAATGATTCCCGATTTACCAACACCAGAGACGATGACTTTACCTTGGCACTGCTGTAAGTAAGTGAGGGCTTTATCTACTTGTTGTCCATCGAGCCGCTTGGCAACGTTACTTATAGACTCGGCCTCTTCTTGGAGAATCCGAGTGATTAAATGAATACGTTCAGAAGAGCAGGCGTCAGACAAAAACACGGGTCGAGTGCCTATTGGATCTTGCATATCCGATAAATCCATGTCTCAAATCCTCTCAGATTTTGAGTCAGTATAGAAGGCGATTTTAGCTTCTCGCAAGCTCCTTTCCGCAAATTGAGATTCCCTTGGATGGAACGGGTGCTGAAAATACAAATTTTTCGTATCCATCAACACTTAATGAAATCAAATAAATCAACTAGCACTGCTTCAAAGGGTCGCTTGTCATATAAATCATTTTTCCGCCCCAATTCAATCTTGCGATCGCAATCGCAAAAATCTCAATCGCGACAAAGCGCTTTGAGCTTCTTCCAAACGGGAAACGAATTTATACGGTGAAGGCAGACTCTCTGCGATCGCAATCTTTCGATAGCTTATTTTTCTCCGTTTCTCAATACCGACTTTTTCGGTAAAAAAGACTAGCCAGAACAAGGGTTTCAGAAGAATTCAGTCAATCCCTGATTACCCTAACTCTCTAGATTTTCCCTAGACGACTCCATTCAAATTGACACTATACCGTCCAGACGGTATAATAATATTATAAGCAATTTCTAGCTTTCTCAATTCAGCCATCAATCAGGGTGGCTTTGAGGTTTTAGACCCTATTGTGAGGTGAGAGCGATGGGAGACGACAAAAAGACCAGGGCTCGTTCGGCAACTCGGAAAAAGATTCTGCAGGCAGCCGGTCAAGTGATTATTGAGGGAGGCGTGGACGCACTCACCTTTGATGCAGTTGCTCAGCAAGCTCAAGTTAGCAAGGGAGGTTTGCTTTATCACTTTCCGAATAAAAACGCATTGATTGTTAATTTAGGGGAGCAACTACTTCTTAACTTTGAAGCCGCTCTCGAAAGTGAGTTTGAACAAGATGATGCACCGGGAAAGCCAGGACAGTGGCTGAGGGCCTATGTTCGTTCTACAGAGCGCATGAGTCGTGAATCCCTTGCATTGTTTGCCCGCTTATCATCTTTCTTGGTGGAGATGCCGCCGGAACTAATGCAGTCACTTGAAGCCTATGAGCAGCGCTGCCGCCTGCGTCTTGAGGCAGACGGACTCGATCCGGTCCAGGCAACCATTATTCAGTTAGCAATTGATGGACTTTGGTTTTCGGAAGTCTTTCAAATGGCAGTCCCAACTGAAGAAAGGCGCACTCAGGTCGTAGAGACTTTGTTGTCTATGACGAAGACGGTTTGACAAATACATTTGGCTTCAACATATTGAGCTAGTACTGGCAAGTACTCACCTCTCGATTATTAGTCAGGTTGAAAATTTTCGTATCCTTGCAATCCAATTATTCTTGGGAGAAAGTCCATGCAAAGTTATCAACTCGTAGAAGCGACAACAGTCGACGCACGAGAAAACTCTGATGCCGATATTGTTCGTCTACATGTATCGAACTTTACGATTGCATCCGAGCATCTTTCAGCAGCCTTCAGTCAAGATCCTCTCATCAGCTACTATATGCCCCGGAATGCAGCAGCAAAACAAAAAACGCTCAAACATTTGGGAGCTGCATTTCTCAACTTTGCACGACTCTACGGACATATTTATACCACTGCTGGCGAGCCAAAAGGAGTTGCTATTTGGTTGCCACCTGAAGCGGCCAACTTAACATTCGCAAAGCTACGCCAGGCTTTTACATCGGGACTAGCAATCAGTCCCATATATTTACCTTGGACTCGGATCATCGATTTCTTGGTACTTATGTACAAAGAAAATCAACTGCATCATCAACTTTGTCCAGAACCACACTGGTATTTAGGAATGCTAGGGGTTTCACCACAATGCCAGGGGCAAGGAATTGGCGGCAAGCTACTCCAACCGGTGCTGGCAGAAGCGGATTCTACTCAGTTGCCCTGTTATTTGGAAACAACCACGACATCTGCTGTGCGATTTTATCAACGACAGGGGTTCGAGGTGGTTTATCAAGACAGGTTTGCTGATCGGGATTTTTGGGCAATGAAACGCTACCCGAAGCACCGAGAATCTTAGACTCGACCGATAAAGATGGTGATTGTGACCCCTGGAGAAACATGGCTCACAATCACCATTTAACGGTTTTCAAATGTTGATGGACGTGGTCGGCTTAGTTACACTCTTTTGTTACGCTCTACCCCTGGTGAGTTATGGCACAAATTTCGGGCGACCAAAATAGCGCGCGAGAATGCCAAGATAAGTTCCCGTACACTGCAATCCACGAAAGAAGTAGCCACGAGTTACTTTAAAGAGAAAAGCTCTCTCAAGGGCAAAATTTATGTGGAAAATCTATTCATTAGGTTTATTGGCGCTTGTACCGCAAGTGGGATTAAAGATTGATGCCAGCCCAATAATATCTAGCTTTTCCGGTCGTTTGATTGAATATATCGGTGACTGTCCGGGTTGGGTTCTAGACGGTGCAATCACACGAGGAGATTTTCGCTCTATTTCCCAGACTACGCCGCCTGCCAAGGAACTTAGGGTCGTTTTGACTAATCTTCGGACCGCTCAAAATGTTGAGCGGACGTATCGTAAAACCAATCGAGGCTCCCATGATTTCGGTCTAAGCAAGCTGGGCAACTCTCCCTGCGATCATGAAATTTCTTACCAAATTTTCAACAAAGAAACTAAGGCTGTTCTAGAAACGGGTCGTTTTGTTTACACGGTCGAAATTGATGAATATGAGGAACCGCGAAATGCGCAATGGAAAAGAGAATCTATCTGTTTGGGAGGTGGCTCCCGGTCTAATTGTGAAATATTTTTAATTGTTCGCGATCGAAAAGTGTGCCCTGACGGTAACATCGGTCCCACTGTCGAAATTCGCAACGAACAGTTCATTGACTATCGTCCTGGACGTCGAAATCGCAGATAGCTAGCAGAATGAGAGTTTTAGACGATGGTTCGTGCTCATCTGTCCAAAGGAGCGGTTTAACAAAGTTTGTCACATAGCAGCAGTGCGCCCCATTTAGGTCTGAGTTGAACCAGTCTCTATGGCCAACGAAACATTAAAATTTGCCCCTCAGGAATCGTCCGTCCCTTAGGATCGAGCAAATGACAACTGTAGTGAATATATGCTTGCCAGGGTCTGGAGCGCCGCAATAGTCGGCATCGAAGCGCTAAAAGTCGG
>JBCDHF010000110.1:0-12250 GCA_038750375.1 Cyanobacteria bacterium P01_H01_bin.15 | reverse complement strand
GTAAGCCACGCCGACAGCCACGCCTCCAGCCACGCCGACAGCCACGCCGAAAGCCACGCCGAAAGCCACGCCTCCAGCCACGCCGACAGCCACGCCGTAAGCCACGCCTCCAGCCACGCCGACAGCCACGCCGACAGCCACGCCGCCCCAACTAATCGGTACTCCTATCTCCTGCAAAAGGAAGCAGATGCAGGGAGCTACGCTGATGGTCAGCACCAAACCCATCAACAGAAATTGCCATTCCTGTGGGTTATTGCCTATTTTGGCTAGCCGTTCGCCCCAAGGAGAGTTGCGTTCAGAATACGGCTCTTTGATGACGGTTTCTTGATACCAACGCAAGGCTTGCGGAAAATAAAGCACCCAATACAGCAATCGCAAATAATCCAACGGATTCCACGGTTGCAGCGGTCGCTTAAGTTTGGGGGCTAAGTCCAACTTGGGGACGGGCTCGGGTTGCCGTTTCATTTGCGTTGTCTTCGAGACTCTTCAAAACACAATCGCATCACTTGTTTCGGTCGTCCTTTGCATTCTTGAATGATTTTTTGGATTTCCGTCTCTCCGAAGCGCTCAGCGATATAGGCTCGAATCGTCTTCTCACTCCAAACGTTTAGATTTTCTTCTAAGCAAAGACCTGCTAACGGTGACACCTGTCCATCTTCAAAACTATCTGGAAATACCTGTTGCAAAGGTTTTCTCGCTGCCAACACCAATCGCAACGGCGCATCACTGCCTTCCGCCCAACCGCGCAATTGCTCCCGCACCCAGCGAGGAAATCCATCTTGGCTCATACGCTCTACGTCATCAATGCAAACCAGCCAGCGCCGTCCCTGCTCTATCTGCCTCGTCAACTGACGACCGCGCACATTAGGTAATCCCAACTTCTCGCAAAGCTCTTCATAAAATTCCTCATCCGATTGCAGCCTTTGCAAACTTAAATAAACTGCCTCTCGGGAAATCTGTAATTCTTTTTCAGCCTGCTGCGTAATTGCCCACAACAGCGAAGACTTCCCCATTTCGCGCTCGGCAATCAACACCACACTACTACCACTATTCAACGTTTCAAACACTCGCCGCAACGTCGCCTTCACTTCCGGTGCCCAGAAAAATTGATTTTTATCCGTTACTCGCCCTGACGGCAATACAAATGGCGCAATATCATCAGCAGATTCGAGTACTGTTACCTCGGAATCTTGTAGCAAGATAGCCTCAATCCGCTCCAACCGTTCGACAATTTCCTCCCTGACGGTCATGAAGTCATCGACAGTCAACTGCTGTAACTGCAATTCGTGCAATTGCTGATTAATTTGGGTTAGCTGCCCGACTTTAAATGCCTCTCGCACTTTTTGATCTTGCAACTCTACCGTAAATGCAGCCTGGGCTCTCTCGAATAATCCATTACCTGATTGTCGAATCTTCTCCGCAAAACAATCCGGCATGTCTGGCTCAGACAGAATTGTTGCAAGCATGACCGCTGTCACGTTCGAAAGGGACTCCCCATCATTGGTTACTAACCCGCTCTGAGTTTCTAAATTAGGCAACGCTGTAAATGGATCGTCCTTCAAAGCTCGATTCAGATCTTCAACTTTTCGATCCAGCCATAACAAATCAGCCCGATATTCTTGTGGATAATCCGGTTGCCCCCGATATTTTTTTTCCTGAACGCCTAAAAATTCTTCCCTACATTCCTGCGCAATACTAATCTGTGCCGTGATGAAAGTTCTGGCGACAGCTTGCTGTAATTCCACTTGGATTGGGATCGAAGCATCTTCTTGTCCCCGGAAAGCCAGAGCAACTGCCTGCATCGCTGACTTCGCCTTGTCATCAGCGACGTTCCCAACAATTGTTGATAACGCGGTGTTCGCAAACCAAATCAGTAGTCCCGAAGCAAAATCCACAGAAAGTCAGCCAAACAGTTAAATATGCCTGAAATTTTATCGCCTTCGTTAGTAACCCAGCCTGTTAGCGTAACTATTTTTGTTTTTCGGAATATTCAGCTTAATCACTCCCAAAAATGAAAAAGTTGTCCCAGACTGTTTTAGCCCAGAACAACTCAATCACTTTTCAAAGCAAAACCTACTGAATGTAGTCCTGCAACGCCTTCACCTCCAATGGCTCACTCCCCATCGCCCGAATCGCCGCAATCGTCGCTTTCGCCCCGGCAATCGTCGTCACAATCGGCAACTTATAATCAATCGCACTGCGACGAATCGTTCGCCCATCCGTTTGAGACTCGCCCCCCGTCGGCGTATTGACGATTAACTGAATCCGGCCATTTTTGATCCAATCAATCACGTGGGGGCGACCCTCATGGAGCTTATAGACCAGAGCGATATCCTCTAGCCCATTATCCAACAACACCTGACGCGTCCCGGACGTCGCAACCACCTTAAAGCCCAGATCAATAAAGTCCTTCGCCACCGGAACCGCCGCCTCTTTATCTCGATCATTCATCGAAATAAACACCGTCCCCGTCGTCGCCAGATCCACACCCGCCGCAATTTCCGCTTTCGCAAACGCCTTGCCGAAATCACTATCGATGCCCATCACTTCACCGGTCGAGCGCATCTCAGGACCCAACAACGTATCCGTCCCTGGAAACTTATTAAACGGCAACACCGCCTCTTTGACAGCAATATGTTGTGGCACTCGCTCTTCGGTGAAATTTAGCTCTGCCAAGGTTTTCCCCGACATCAACAGCGACGCCATCTTCGCTAACGGCACCCCTGTCGCCTTGGAAACATACGGCACCGTCCGAGACGCCCGCGGATTCGCTTCCAAAATATAAACCGTATCGCCCTGAACCGCGTACTGGATATTCATCAAGCCCACTACCTTCAACGCCGACGCCAGCTTATGGGTCCAACTCCGAATGGTTGCGATCGCAGTTTCCGATAAAGACGTGAAAGGAATCGAGCAAGCCGAATCCCCGGAGTGAATCCCGGCTTCCTCAATGTGCTCCATAATGCCGCCAATGACCGACGCGCCTGTGCGATCGCAAAGAGCATCTACATCCACTTCGATAGCATTTTCTAGAAACTTATCAATCAAAATCGGGTGGTCTGGCTCCACTTGGACCGCGTAGGTCATATATCGCTGCAAATCACTATCCGAGAAGACAATCTCCATCGCGCGACCACCCAACACATAAGAGGGGCGTACCACCACCGGATAAGAAATTCGATTTGCGATCGCAAGGGATTCTTCGTAGCTGCGAGCAATGCCGTTAGGGGGCTGTAGAATCTCTAGCTCGCGCAAAATGGCTTCAAATCGCTCGCGATCTTCAGCCGCATCAATGGAATCAGGCGAGGTGCCCCAAATCTTTGTGGGAATCGGGCAATCGTCGGATTTTAAATAGGTATCCAACGGTACCGCCAACTTCAACGGCGTTTGACCGCCAAACTGCACAATTACTCCTTCCGGCAACTCGGCTTCAAAAATGTTGAGCACATCTTCTTTAGTCAACGGCTCAAAATACAGGCGATCTGAGGTGTCGTAATCTGTGGAGACCGTCTCCGGATTGGAGTTGACCATGATGGTCTCATAGCCTGCATCCGACAGGGAGAAAGACGCATGACAACAACAATAGTCAAACTCAATGCCTTGCCCGATGCGATTAGGCCCGCCCCCTAAAATGGCAACTTTAGAGCGATCTGACGGCAATACCTCAGACTCACCCGCTTCATACGTCGAGTAGTAATAGGGCGTACTGGCCGCAAACTCAGCCGCGCAGGTATCCACCATCTTATACACCGGAATAATCCCCAACGATTTCCGGTAAGTACGAACGTCGTCTTCCGCCGTCTTCAGCGCAAACGCAATCTGGCGATCGCTAAACCCTTGTTGTTTCACAAACCGTAGATCCGCCGCACTCAAATCACTGAGTTTCTTGGTGCGCTTCAAATACCGTTCTGTTTTCAATAGCTCCGCAAACTTATCCAAAAACCAGAGATCAATGGCGGTGAGTTCATGAATTTCTTCCACACTCAAACCCAGTTGCAGGGCCTGATGCACCGCAAACAATCGTTCTGGATTCGGAGTCCGCAAAGTCCCCCGCACTTGGGATAAAGTCGGCAGCGCCTCTTCGCGATCGCAACCAAAGCCATAGCGGCCAGTTTCCAATGATCGCAACGCTTTTTGAAAGGACTCTTGGAAGGTGCGACCAATGGCCATGGCTTCCCCGACCGACTTCATTTGCGTCGTCAAAATAGACTGGGTGCCGGGGAATTTTTCAAAGGCAAAGCGCGGAACTTTGGTCACTACATAATCGATGGTGGGCTCAAAGGAAGCTGGCGTTTGTTTTGTGATGTCGTTGGAAATTTCGCTGAGGCTATAGCCAATGGCGAGTTTTGCGGCAAATTTGGCAATGGGGAAGCCGGTTGCTTTGGAAGCTAAGGCAGAAGAACGAGACACCCGGGGATTCATTTCAATGACAATCACTTCGCCGTTGCGGGGATTGGTTGCGAACTGAATATTGGAGCCGCCGGTTTCTACCCCAATTTCACGAATAATTTTGAGGGAATAATCCCGCAGCCGCTGATATTCCTTGTCGGTCAGGGTTTGAGCAGGCGCAACCGTAATCGAATCACCGGTATGCACCCCCATCGGATCAATATTTTCGATGGAGCAAATAATCACTACGTTATCAACCAGATCCCGCATGACTTCCAGTTCATACTCTTTCCAGCCCAGTAAGGATTTTTCCACCAGAATCTGCGAAACAGGCGACGCATCGATGCCACCCATGGCCATTTCTTCGTATTCTTCTTGGTTATAGGCAATCCCGCCTCCGGTTCCGCCCAAAGTAAACGCCGGTCGAATAATCAACGGATAAGAGCCAATCTCATTTGCGATCACACGTACTTCTTCAAGGTTGCTCGCAATACCGGAGGGGCAAACGGGCACGTCAATGCGAGCCATGGCTTCCTTGAAGAGCTGCCGATCTTCAGCCATTTCAATGGCGGGCAACTTGGCCCCAATTAACTCGACACCATAGCGATCAAGAGTGCCACCTTTGGCCAGCGACACCGCCACATTCAACGCGGTTTGACCGCCCATTGTCGGCAACAACGCATCGGGGCGCTCTTTGGCAATGACTTTGGCGACCATCTCCGGCGTCAGTGGCTCGATGTAGGTCCGATCTGCCATTTCAGGGTCGGTCATGATGGACGCCGGGTTGGAGTTGACCAACACTACCTCATAGCCTTCTTCCCGAAGCGCTTTACAGGCTTGAGTCCCGGAATAATCGAACTCACAAGCTTGACCAATCACAATCGGACCAGAGCCGAGCAGCAGAATTTTAGTGATGTCTTCGCGTCGAGGCATAATTTACCAGCAGAAAAATACGGTTTCTGAGTTGCTGGCATTATTCTACGGTGTTGAACCTCGCTTAGGGTCAGCTTTTTGAGTTTGTACGCATTTGCTAACTTTGGCGCAGCATCTTTGCTGCAGCCATGCTTCTGGACGATGCTGTATGCGGTCTGATTGTGCGCCAACAGCCTACTGAAGCAGACCAAACCACTTGTCCGACAATAGCTTCTGAATACTGCGCCAGCAAGACCTTTTGCGGACCTATATCTTTTCGCTGCCGGGACTAAACAGACATCTCTTCCAGCATTAACTTCGAGCGCCGCAGACGGTCAGGGATATTCACGGGATAATCGCCGGTAAAGCAAGCAGAACAGAAAGCATTAGTGTCTTGATGCGTCGCTTTTAACATGCCTTCCCAGCTCAAATAAGCCAAAGAATCCACTCCAATTTGCTCCGCAATTTCTTGCACACTCATGCGAGCGGCAATGAGTTGGTCTTGATCATCGGTATCAATACCATAAAAGCAAGGATGGGTGACCGGCGGCGAAGAGATGCGCATGTGGACTTCCTTAGCACCTGCATTCCGCAATGAATTCACAATTTTCCGGCTGGTGGTTCCCCGAACAATCGAGTCATCCACAATAATGACCCGCTTACCGTTCAGCACATCTTTCAGCGGATTCAGCTTCATGCGAATGCCCACTTCGCGCATGGTTTGGCTGGGTTGAATAAAGGTACGACCCACGTAGCGATTCTTAATCAGACCTTCTTGATAGGTAATCCCCGATGCTCGCGAAAACCCAATCGCGGCAGGAATTCCTGAATCCGGAACGCCCATCACCATGTCGGCATCTACGAGCGATTCCCGAGCCAACTGTTCGCCAATGCGCTGACGATATCCATACAAACTTTCATCATGCATGTGGCTGTCCGGGCGAGCGAAATAGATCATCTCAAAAATGCACAGCTTGGGCTCTGGCTTGGCGACAATGGGAAAAGAGGAAATGCCTTCGGCGGTTACCCAAACCAGTTCACCTGCTTCAACATCGCGCAAATGCTCTGCGCCAATGATGTCTAAACCGCAGGTTTCCGAAGAAAACACATAAGCTTTTTTATGGACGTCGCCGATATGACCCACAACTAAGGGACGAATTCCATTGGGATCGCGAATGCCCATCATGCCGTCTGGCGTCCCAATCACCAAACTATAGGCACCGCTACATTTCTGCAGGGCACTCATCACGGCTTCCAGCCAGCCTTTACCTTTTTCCACCTCATACGCGATCGCAACGGTGATCAACTCTGAATCACTGGTAGTTTGAAACGTACAATTACGCTCGGTGAGATAG
This sequence comes from Cyanobacteria bacterium P01_H01_bin.15, assembly GCA_038750375.1. Lineage (GTDB taxonomy): Bacteria > Cyanobacteriota > Cyanobacteriia > Cyanobacteriales > JAAUTE01 > JAAUTE01. Next base: position 5,594 of record JBCDHF010000110.1, on the reverse strand, counting down.
GCCCGCAACTCTTCCACATTGACCAAGTTCCCGTTATGAGCAAGAGCAAACGGTCCTAAGCGCGTTTGTCGAGTCGTGGGCTGAGCATTGGCAACATGGCTAGACCCCGTCGTCGAATAGCGAGTGTGCCCAATTCCGATGTCACCAGGCAGGGTCTGCAGAATATGGTCGTTAAAAACTTGAGAGACCAAACCCATTTCTTTATAAAGATGGATTTGGTCTCCTTCAAAGGTGGCAATCCCTGCCGACTCTTGCCCTCGATGCTGCAGGGCAAACAGCCCAAAATAAGTTAAGTTTGCGACCTCTCGTCCCGGCCCATAGACCCCAAAGACGCCGCAGGCCTCCTCTGGCTTGTCTGGGTGAAGAGTAGACTCAGCGACAGGAGAAACTTCAGGCGCAAAACTTGTCATGGCGGTAGAAATTTAGGAAGAGAGATCGCGGACGGGAGGGACTCTAAACAACTCGAATGCCTCCCCACTATATCAAGTACCCTTAAACATTTCTTAACTAATTTACGGAGCGGAACGATGCCGCAAATTCCGGATCTAGCTAACGCAATAACAGGTACAGGTTGGTCATTTCAACGCTAAAGCTGTTGAGCAATTGCGGATGACCAGTATTGCTTACTCGACTCAATATTAACCTTTATTAAGGACCGAGCGTCAAGGGCGGTAATCCCGAGTTCAGCCTGGCTTGTGACCTGCCCCAGAAACTGCCACTGCCGGGGTAATTGCGTCTGCAAATAGGACTCCCAGTCCCCTTGAACATCCGGCGTAACAGACACAATAATCCGACTCGCCGCCTCACCAAAAAGCATTTCATCCCAGCGTTGTGCTCCAGAAATCTTAATCTCGGCACCCAGATTATTGCTAAAACACGCTTCTGCGATCGCAACAGCCAGCCCGCCTTCGGCGCAGTCATGTGCTGACTGGATCCAGCCTTGAACAATACCGTGACGGCAAGCGGCTTGGACGGTCGTTTCGACATCGAGATCTACTCGGGGCGGTCGACCGGCAATCGTTTGGTGAATCACTGCTAAGTATTCCGACGCACCCAGGGTCGTTTCCGTCGGACCCAGCAAATAAATCAAGTCGCCAGGGGTTTGCCAACCGGATCGACAAACTTTCTCCAGATTTGCGATCGCACCGACCATGCCAATCACTGGCGTCGGGTAAATACTTTGGGGGTTACCGTCTGAATCGAGGGTTTCGTTATAGAGAGAAACGTTGCCGCCAGTAACGGGGGTATTCAGGGCTCGACAAGCATCGGCAATACCCCGACAGGCATTTGCCAGCTGCCAATAGCCCACCGGTTTTTCGGGACTGCCGAAGTTCAGATTATCGGTCACCGCGATGGGGTCAGCGCCTACGCAGCTAAGATTCCGGGCAGCCTCAGCGACAGCCGCTTTAGCTCCTTCATAAGGATCAAGATAGACATAACGAGGATTGCAGTCCGTGGTAGCCGCAATGCCTCGCTGATATTGAGTGAGTTCCACATCCAGGGCGTTTTCCGGAATGGGCCGTACCCTCACCACGGTGGCGTCCGCTTCCCCCGGCAGGATCACAGTATTGTTTTGCACTTGGTGATCGTATTGCTCATACACCCAGCGCTTCGAGGCAATGCTCGGACTACTCAGTAATTTGGTTAAGATCTCATTCCAGCTCAGAGCTTGTGGGAGGTGATCCGTATTTGCGATCGCAATGCCGGTTTCGGTTGCGTCCGGCAAGCTCTCAACGGTCCAAGCCCAGGCTTTTTGAATATAGTCTGGGGGCTCGGCTAGCTCTTTTCGGTGGTAAATCGGGGTATCTTCGGCAAGGGCTAATGCGGGCACTTCAGCGGCCACTTCACCCTGGAAAAAGATGCGGACAATGCGTTCCGCAACTACCTGTCCAGCCACGACTGCCTGTAGACCCCACCGCTCAAAAATTTTAATGAGTTCTAACTCTCGACCTTTCTCGGCGACAAACAACATCCGCTCCTGAGATTCAGACAGCAGATATTCATAAGGCACCATGCCCGTCTCTCGAACCGGAATTAAATCGAGATCCAGCTCAATGCCCACTTCTCCTTTGGCGGCCATCTCGGAAGTGGAACAGGTCAACCCCGCCGCGCCCATATCTTGTGCCGCAACGACAGCCCCCGTCTGAAACGCTTCTAAACAGGCTTCAATCAAAGATTTCTCCAAAAACGGATCGCCCACCTGCACTGCCGGTCGGTCATCGAGGGATTCGTCACTTAACTCGGCGCTGGCAAAACTAGCCCCGCCCATACCATCGCGACCCGTCGTTGAGCCCACATAAAGCACTGGATTCCCGACTCCCACTGCTCCGGATTTGACGATCTCGTCTGTCTCCATCAAGCCGATCGCCATGGCATTCACCAACGGATTGCCCGCATAGGCGGGGTCAAAATAGACCTCGCCCCCAACTGTCGGCACCCCGACACAGTTGCCGTAGTGGGAAATCCCCGCCACGACTCCGGACATTAATCGTTGCGTATTGGGATCTTTCAAATCGCCAAACCGCAAAGAATTCAGAATGGCAATGGGTCGAGCGCCCATCGTAAAAATATCGCGCAGAATTCCGCCCACTCCGGTGGCCGCCCCCTGAAACGGTTCTACGGCTGAGGGGTGATTATGGGATTCAATTTTAAAGGCGACCCGGAGTCCGTCACCGAGATCGATAACGCCTGCATTTTCGCCTGGTCCCACTAAAATGCGCTCTCCTTCGGTGGGAAATTGTTTAAGTAACGGTCGGGAATTTTTATAGCAGCAATGTTCCGACCACATCACCCCAAACATGCCTAGCTCGGCGCGGTTGGGATGACGCCCTAACCGTTTCACAATTTCCAGATATTCATCCGGCTTAATCCCTTCAGCGGCAATTTCAGCATCAGTGAACGGAGTCGAAGCAGACATATCGGACAGGCCTCAGGCAAGAAACGCACTTAATTGTACCGAGGGGTGTCGTCTTTTCGACCGCCAGAATTTACGAATTGTGCATATATCTAGCGCTTTTAATGGGAAGCATAGGCCATTTGCACGCTAGAGGGAAACAGGAAACTTTGCGATCGCAAAGCTTTTAATCGTCTTGTCCATCACATGACTACTCAATCCAACCCAACACATCTCGAATAATGGACCATCGGGGTTTTTCAGTTGACGATAAATTTCCTTTGACCCAATAGTTATTGAGAGAGTTAATGGTGCCATCTTCCTGTTTCAACTGAAGCCATACATTGACCGTTTCATTAAAGTCAGGGCTATTCTCCGGCAGAATATAGGCGGCGGGAAATCTAACGACCGGTTGGGGCACGGCAACCGCTTTATTCGGAGACAACAACGTAAACGCTGCACCTGTCTCTGCGCTAGACGCCAACGCACTATACTTTGCAAAATCAGAATCATTGGTTATGAATTCAACGATGTCATCTTCTTTAACGACTATCTCCGCATTAGGTAATAGACCCTTGAGCTTGGCGATGTAGTATGGAGCATTAGCCGGCATCGCAATTTTGAGATTCGGCTGTTGCTGCATTTTTTGCCAAGACGTAAAGTTTTGCTTATTTCGACCATCGACGACAAAACCGACGCTCCGATTGACAAAGCTATCTGAATAATTAATGAATGTTTGCCCCTCGGGCGTAAGAGGCACGCTCGGCGCAACGATATCGCAAACCCCCGACGTGAGATGTTGACCTAATTCCTGAAAATCAAAAAAGCCCTGATCTTTTCGGAGGGCAATAAATTCAATTGCAACGCCCAGATCTTTGCCTAGAATATGTGCCATTTCAATATCCATCCCGACCAAATCCCCTTGATCATTGGAATAGGCCAACGGATAGTTCTCGTCCTGGAAACAGACCCTTAAATGTTTGCTAGAGCGAATCATCTCTAAACGATTGGGCGCTGGGGCCTCGGAGTTATCCCCGGCTCCCACGATACGCGGAGGGACCTCATCTAACTGATAAAGTTGGGCGGGTTGGGCGTCTCGAATTCGCAGAGGAGTCAGACTCTTGAGCAACTGATCCTTGTTGTATTGCTGCGGAAAAACATAGCTAAACACCGCATGAACAGAGCCAAAGATTAGGGCAATCAGCAACACCGAGCCCATCCCAAATCGAATTAATTTGCGCCGATTGAACCGCAACAACCCTTCCATGGCGCAAGTACTGAGAATTGCCAGCGTGACGGTATACATTCCTGCCAAAATTGTGCCGAAACGACCGGTAAAGACTTCTACCGTGATGAAAATGTCCAGCATATTAGTCGGAATCTTGAACAGACTCAGTAAAAAAAGAGTACCGAGGGTAGCATCCGCAAAAAAGACTGGAATACCGGTGGCGATAAAAGTGGGATATTGAGCGGGGCTCAGCGGCGTTCCCGCATACCACGCGGCAAATGGGATAAACGCGAGCGACATCAACTTACCCATGTTGGGAAAGTTAAAGGACGCTGGAATAATGACATCGATCGGAGAATCTTCTGATTGATCGGTCTTTTGGCCATTCTCAGTTTTGGCGTTGTCGATAAGCTTCTTCGATGAATCCACCAAAATCGGCAGCACCACCAACAAATTGGAAACGGCAAAGGCGGTCACAATCGGTTCACGAATTTCTTTGATCAAATCACCGTACTTGATCGGCGTTAAAACACTGACCAACTTAGGCAAAATCCATAAGCTCAGGGCAAAGGCAATTAGACCATTCAAAATGATGTAAATCTGCAGCCGGCCAAAATCTTCGAGACGTAACGTTCCGGCAGCATTCGCCGCGATTGCAAAGACGCCTATGGGGGAAAGTCGAGCCACAAACCGGGTAATCACCAGCAGACTTTCGACAATTTTTTCCAGATAGGTAATTACGATTTTTTTATCGTCTAGAACAATGAGTGAGAGACCCATTGCGATACTAAACGTAACAACCGACGGAATGATCGTATTTGCCATCGCAGCGAAGGGGTTGGACGGCAAAAAGAGTTCAACAAAATCGATTTCTTGGACGCTTTCGATCAAGCTATCGGTAAAGAAGGATGCAGATTGCCAGTTGGGAAAGCCTGTCGAGTAAAATAGCAAAATCAACACGACTATCGCCCAAAGCCCTAGCATGACGACGCCGGCATTGATCGCTAAAGATTTTGCGGTTTTAAAATTAAGTTTGCCCAGACCCGAAATAAGTGAGACCACCATGTACGGGATCACTGGCATCTGAAACAACCGAATATAAGCCGTTCCCAAAAAGGCGATTGAAGAAGTCATATCGCCAAAAAAGATCCCAGCCAACACCCCGAAGACAAAAGCAACCAAGACTTGGATTGCGAGGTTTATGCTGATGATAGCTTTGAGCAGTTTTTTCATAGAGATGGAGCGGGTTTGGGCAGAGCAATGGACCGTGTTAGTCGAAGCCGTTAAGGCGTTTAAACTATCAACGGCTCAATTATGAAATGTGCTGGCGAACCCAAGCCTTGTGTTGCCTTCACCAGATCGCTTAAGGCATTTTTTTAAGGTGCCCTCTTAAGAAAGTCCCGGCCTGCAACCGCCCGCTTTCAACGGTGACAGATGCTGTCCGAATGCGTTTTTGTGTTCAGTAGGGCAACC
>JBCDHF010000109.1:0-12298 GCA_038750375.1 Cyanobacteria bacterium P01_H01_bin.15 | reverse complement strand
GAATGAGTGATGAAAAGTTGATGCAATTAAGGGCGGCGGCCATCCTCGCTTGCAAGTGATATCAGCCCCCTTGAACTAATGGTTCAATTGGGATTGTGTTCTGTACAGAAAAGATCTCGAAATTTCGCGCCATTGCATAAATAAAAAGCTATTGTTTGTTGCGACTGACTTCATTAAAGTCTATGACAAAAATGTCGTGATCGATGCCAGCTTGAAGCGAAATATCCAATACAAAAGAAAAGTTTTTCTTATGATCCGATCGCTTGAGTATATTTTTGACTTATGCATTTGTGAGCGCAAATGGTTCCTCAATCACTGCCACGGTTTGATCAGAAAAAGAGCATTTGTTTCCGACAAACTCAAATTTATCGACGGCACGGCGCTATGCTGAGGCAGAATTCACTCATCCCAATGAGTTTGCCACCCACAATTGAGGAGATCTCGCTATGTCTACATCCGTCGCATTTTTGGGATTGGGCGTCATGGGGGGTCCGATGGCTGCCAATCTGGCTCAAGCTGGCTTTACGGTTACCGGTTGGAACCGAACTCCAGAAAAACCTGGGGTGAATTTTGCCCGTGAACGAGGTGTTGCGATCACAAATTCAATCTCAGACGCAGTACAAGCAGCCGACGTAATTTTTAGCTGCCTAGGGGATGTGCCCGATGTCGAGGAAGTGCTGCTAGGTCCGGGGGGCGTTAGTGCATCGGCTCGATCAGGTGCGTTGATGATCGAAATGAGTACGATTGGGAGTCCTGCCGCGAAAAGCTTAGCAAAAGGGCTGACTACTAAAGACATTGCTTTTCTCGATGCCCCTGTCTCTGGCGGTGATGTGGGGGCAAAAGCAGGAACATTAACCATTATGGTCGGCGGCCAACCGACTGATTTTGAGCAAGCGATGCCTTACTTCCAAGCGCTGGGGAAAAATATTCGGCTTTGTGGTCCAGTTGGTCGTGGTCAGGCGGTGAAAATGTGCAATCAGGTTCTGTGTGCCCTCAATATGGTGGGACTGTGTGAGGCGTTGGAGTTAGCCCAACAGCAAGGCCTCGACCCGAATTTACTGGTGGAGGTCTGTGGTACTGGAGCGGCAGGCTCTTGGACCTTATCCAATTTGGGACCCCGACTAATGAAAGACGATCTTGCGCCGGGCTTTATGATCCGCCATATTCTCAAAGATTTGCGGTTGGTGATGGAAAGCTCGCAAACTGAACTCCCGGGTTTAGTCTTAGCCAATCAATTATTTCAACAGGTAGGAGCTCTCGATAGTGGCGCAGCTCAAGAACAGGGCACTCAGGCGATGATCCGCGCTTACCGAGAATTGAGCTAGGCCGTTAGATTGAAGCAGGTTGATCGCTATCTAGGGCAAGAACTGATCGGACCGTGGGGTCTAGGGCTCGGTCTCTTTGCTGGCTTAGGGGTAACCGTCGGTAGTTTGGGCGAATTGACTTACCTGGTCAGCGAACGAGATATTTCCCTCGCCACTGCAGGTCAAATCTACTTGCTCCGACTTCCCGAATTTGTTGCCTACGCTCTACCCATATCCGTCTTACTGGCGTGCCTAATGGCTTACGGCCGTCTCGGGCATGATAGTGAACTGCTGGCTCTTCGGAGTATTGGGCTGCCGGTCTGGCGTTTAATTCTTCCAGCCATTGCGTTGGGTAGCCTCGTCACCGGGATTGCCTTTGTCTTCAACGAAGCCATTGTCCCTAAGGCCAATCAACAAGCGAGTAAACTATCTGCGATCGCAAATGAGACGCCTCCCACCTTCTTTCAAAGTTCGACCATTTTTTATCCGCAATACACCCCAGCAGAGCGAGATCTCGCGAGTTTTTTCTATGCCGAGCAATCGACAATGCCTAATCGCCTAGACGACGTGTTGTGGTTACGCTATCAAGCCCGAAAATTGACCCGCATTACGACCGCTAAAACTGCTATTTGGCAACAGGATCACTGGCTTTTTCGCCAGGGACGTGAACTGATAATCGCGCCAGAGACAGGACTCATTGCAGCCGAGAATTCTTTTATGGAGGGAGCCTATTCCCTGCCTCGAACCCCCCTGCTACTCGCCGACTTTCGTGAACCCTTTGAGATGAGCTTAGTCGAACTCCAGCAATACCTGACCATTTTGCAAGCTACGGGCGATCAACAAAAGTTGCGCACCTTTCGCGTTCGGATTCAGCAAAAGCTCGCCTTTCCGTTTGTGTGTTTAGGCTTTAGCTTTCTCGGCTCCATCCTCGGATTTAGCCCGACTGGAACAGGCCGCGCTCGCAGTTTCAGCCTTTGTGTCGCTCTCAGCTTTGGCTACTATTTCGTCAGTTTTTTCTTGGGCGGCCTCGGTAGTGCCGGCGTCCTCTCGCCGCTACTTGCCGGCTGGCTTCCGAATTGCATGCTCGCGATCGCTGGTGCGCGTTTCTTACGCATTTGCGATCGCAATTACCCTTGATCCTCTAAAAATCATTCCGGGGATTCCATCGGGAGCGCGTTTCTTCAATGTGCATATTCGCCGGATCTTTTTTCAGATGACGGGGACTACTCTCAAATGACAGCGAAGAGGGCAAGGGGTCAGAGCCATAGACCTCTCGAATAAATGCATCAACATCCGCGTAAGAAGGCGCAAAAAACGTCGTTCCATCCTCGCTCATCGATAAATATTTACGCAACTCCAGTGAAAACCGGGCTGTTCCATCATCAAAAAAGCGTTCAGTTGTCTCTCCATACAACGCATAGGGATGATATGACAAATCGTTGGGTGCAGTTGCTCCCACCCAAGACGAATAAGACCAATACTCTGCAAAGGTTGTAAACTTATTTGCTGAACGCATCATCAAGCGCAGCCAATGATCCTCCGATTGAAAGTATTGATTGAGTTGTTGCTTGAACGCCGTCAAATGTTTTTGCCGAAACCACATATGATGGGGGACTAACGTTCCCTCGTCATCGAGTAACGGCGTAATGCCCAACACTTGATGAATCCATTCAGCCCACTGCGCCACGATCTTTGCATTGCCCGTTCTATTGCTTTGCAGCAACGCAAAAAAATGTTGAATGGCATCGCCATCGTTGACCAAAATGGGCCAAGTCTCTACCGGCAGCAAATCACTGTCCCACACCATATACCACTCAGTTAAATCTGGTATCCCTTCCGGCGCACCCAGCTTCAACAACTGCTGATAAAACCAGCCGGGGGTATACAATGAGCCCTCACCCAAAACTAGCTCTGAACAAATCATTTCTCGGGATAGTCCAGTACTGCGCTCAAAAAATCCATCTTCTTCATGCAATTGAACCGGTGCAACAGCCCAGTTATCCATCATCTGCTCAACCACCTGCACCGTTTGGGCGGGTGCCACAATATGAATCGTTTGTGGGTCATAATGCTTCGTTAATCCCTCCAAGGTGGCTCGGGTATTCCAGCGAAACCGGAATAAAGGAATCACAAAATCAAAATCGGCGGCTTGGGACGTACTCATATCGTGCTCTTGGAGAATCATTTATCCGGCAAAAATAGCATAGACCTAAGTTGGGGTCTCCAACTATCCTTACACCAAAACAAAATTGCGATCACAAACTGCTCAAATGCTCTGCCTGGCATACTCTCTTCGGGTCAACTCTGCTTCTCTTCGAACTAAGGGTATTAATTGGACGTGAGAGTGTTTTCGAGCTAATACATAGATATCAGTGATAATCAAACTCAACTAGTAAAGAGTTTTCCATCGGGCATCGTGGCCCCATCAAAATTCGTATTGAGCATCTCCGCACTGCTCAATTCTGCATTCAACAGGTTCGCGTTCTGGAAATTCCCTTCAGACATAGTAGCCCGCGCAAAATAAGCTTCAACGAGTTCCGCCCCAGTAAAATCAGCCCCCTGCAAACTGGAACGACTTAGATCCACTTGAGACATCGACGCTTCCCTGAGGTTTGCACCTTGGAGATTAGCTCGACTAAGATTAGCGCCATTCAAAATTGCTCGAGAGAGATTAGCCCCCGCCAAATCCGCCCCCGATAAATTAGCGCTGTTTAACTTGGCGTCAGAAAGGTCGGCTTCCATTAGAGTGGAACCGCTTAAATCAATTTCAATCATGACCCCACTTCGCAAAATCGCTCGGCGTAAATTGGCGTGATGTAAATTCCCCTTACTTAAGGTTACCTGCTGTAAATTGGCGCCCTGTAAATCAACTAGAGATAAATCAGCACCTCGCAAGTTGACATCCTGCAGATCCACTCGACAAAGCTTCGCCCCCTGCAAATTCGCCTGTCCACTAGCCCGTTCCTGACGCAGATTCGCCCCTCGCATACAGGCTCCCGTTAACTTGGCACCGCCAAGTTTAACTTTGCGTAAATCCGCCCCAATTAGATTGGTATCCAATAACGTCGCTAAATTTAAATCCGCACCTTGTAAATTTGCTCCTTGTAGCACCGCACCATGGAGCTTGGCTCCCCGCAGAGAAGCATTTTCTAAATTGGCTTGATTTAGATTACATCCCCGTAAATCCGCCCCGGATAAATCAGCTCCCGCTAACTGAGCGCGATTTAAATAAGAAAAGGACAGATTGGCGTTTCTTAAATCTGCTTCCGTTAAAACAATCCCAATTAAATCACGATTATCTAGGCGGGCCCCCGGCAAGTTTGCCTCGCCGAAGTGAACATCACCTGCGTTGTAGCGTTGAATCAGTTCAGAGGCGTCAATAAATAATCGAGGCATCACAATTAGGAAAGAAGGGGTTTAACCAGCTGCACAAGGGCACCCGCCAATTGCTGATTACCACTAGGGTCGCTAGACAGGCGAGCCGTTTCTGACAATTTGGTTTGGATCGAGATGGGGTCTGAATATCGGCAAAAAAGATGGGCCAACAAGTCGTCGAGTGTCAAACTTTGTAGTCCCGACCAATCAGATTGACTATTTGTATCAAAAGGATGATAAACCGCCGAAAATAAAAGCATTTTTATCTTGAGCGGGTTCCCATATTGCATCATTTCTTGCCGAATTTGGAAAGGATCGTATTGGACCGGGACTTTGCTCCAGTCCGGCGGGCTTGGCTGGGCACGATGGCCAGATGTCGACGGCACCGACATCAGATTCGGCTCGAGTTCCAGCTCATCATAATTGACAAGAGTTTCAAAGGCTTGTGTCGACGGACGAGTTTTCAAACTATCGGGTTCAGAAGTCCGAGCTCCTGAGTCCGCTTCTGGTGTAAATCCCGTAGTCGTACGATTAGGAAAGTGCTGTTTGGTCGGGAATTCAGTATCTTCATTGCTGCTCGACCCATAAAAGCCTTTGACCTCGTTATAGAGCAAGCTGGCAATCTGGGCATACAAGCCCGGCTTATTGATTTCACTAATAAAGGTTTTTAACGCCGATTTCAGGGCTTGCCGATTGGGATGAGTCTGAACCAGTTCTTGTAGCAGTTCCTGGAAACTATATCGCTCTAATACTGAGGTGTCTGTCTGCCAACGTCCCTTACTCGCCAAATATAAAAATTTTTTGATACGAGCAGATTGCTTGTGACGGCTTAACCGCGCAACCACCCCCTCGAATTGCCCACGCTCAGGGCTGGGGGCGCCAAACATTGGCGGTTCCGTCAATTTTTTCACCGATGCTGGCAACTGCCCATCGTAGAGTTGGGAACAGATGACCAAAATATCGTCAGCCAGTCTGCTGTAAAATTTGCTGCGATTTAAAGTCCCAGTCACATCATAAAGAGCGCCTCGTAGGCTCTCGATCGTACTGTGAATTTGCCTTAATTCCTCGAGTATGACTTTAAAAGAAAAACTGTCTAGAATGTTGGACTTGTTTTCCCAGTAACTTGTACAAACACAATACAGGAGCTTTTTGATGCGAACTGTTTCCTGGTGCTGGCTTAGCGCAGTAGACGCTTCCTCAAAGTGTTTGGCTACAAGTTTCATAGATATAGCCCTGCTCAAGGCGAGACAAAAATCGGTGCAAACTGTCCGAGTGGATTGAGTTTAACCATATCTAACAATAGTTTTTTCAGGATGCATGACAGTTTAAGCATTCCCTAAAAAACGAGACAACATATCTAAAGCCGCAAGTAGTATCGGTCCGTGCCGATTTAGTACGTCATTTGGAGGCAAATGAGATAGCGACAGCAAATATGAAGACCGAGATATTTCTTTCTCCGACACAGTCGATGCAACGCCTAATACTCTAATGCGTACATGATGATATTCCATTCAGGATCTTGCGCTTAAGTGTGAACTTAAAAGGCTTGGATAAGCGGAAATGCTAATATACTGTTTCGAAGTTTGACATAAGCAAGGGATAGCAGCGGATAGTTCATGACTTCTCTGAATGATAAGCAGATTGTCAAAGAGTATTTTAATGCGACGGGTTTTGACCGTTGGCGACGCATTTATGGTGAGGAGGAAGTCAGCAAGGTTCAGCTCGATATTCGTCAAGGTCACCAACAAACACTCGATCAAGTCTTGGGCTGGCTCTCGGATTCACTCACCTCATTACGTATTTGTGATGCAGGCTGTGGTGTCGGCAGCTTAAGTATTCCCCTCGCTCAGCGCGGGGCGACGGTGTTTGCGAGCGACATTTCCCAAAAGATGGTGGAGGAGGCTCAAGTTCGGGCCCAAGCAGCGGGCATTCCCACCAGCCAGATCCAATTCGGGGTCGGTGACCTAGCCGGCATTCGCGGGGACTATGACGTGGTGATCTGTTTAGACGTCTTAATTCACTATCCTCAAGCTGAAGCCGAAGCCATGTTGCGCTATCTGGCGGCACGAGCCCAAGGGCGAATTATTGTCAGTTTTGCGCCTAAAACCCTGTGGCTCTCAATTTTGAAGAAAATTGGCGAGTTTTTTCCGGGTCCCAGTAAAACGACTCGTGCCTATCAGCATCGTTACGTGGATATTGTCCGCTGTTTGGTCAATCAAGGTTTCACGATTAAACGGACTGGTCAGGTTAGCACCAGCTTTTATTACACCCGCATTATTGAAGCTGTCCGGGATTAGCGAATTACCCCATGCCCGTTACGCCACGTCAACTGTCTACCTGGAAAAGCCAGGGACGTAAAATTACGGCCTTGACCGCTTGGGATTGGTCGATTGCAGAAATTTTAGATGAAGCTGGGGTCGATGTGATTCTGGTGGGTGATTCGCTGGCGATGGTGACGTTGGGGTATGCCAACACGCTGCCAGTAACTCTGGAACAAATGATTCATCATGCCAGTGCGGTACGGCGAGGGGTTAGACAAGCCCTGACGATCTGTGACCTACCGTTTATGAGCTACCAAGAAAGCACCACTCAGGCTTTGCACAATGCGGGGCGAGTGCTCAAGGAAACGGGCGTTCAAGGGGTCAAGCTCGAAGGGGGCAGTCCACACATTGTTGAAGTTGTGGCGCGTTTAACCGACATTGGCATTCCCGTTATGGGTCACGTGGGCTTGACGCCTCAATCAGTACATCGGCTCGGCTGGAAACAGCAGGGCACCTCAGATGCAGATGCGATCACAATTTTGGATCAGGCGAAACAGTTAGCTGAAGCGGGAGCGTTCGCCGTGATTTTGGAGCATATCCCCTCCACATTAGCTGACCAGCTAACTCAAACGTTGGCGATTCCAACAATCGGGATCGGAGCTGGCAATCGCTGTGATGGTCAGGTGTTAGTAACCGCTGATGTATTGGGTCTGTCCCAGCATGCGCCTCCTTTTGCCAAGGCCTATGCCGATCTGCGAGGAACGATTCAAAAGGCAGTCTCGGCTTATGCGACTGACGTTAGTAATGGCGACTTCCCTCCAGGCAAGTCCTAACGGCAAAACGCTTCAACACAGCGAATAAACATTTCTACCCCGGTTCCTAAAGCCGTCTCGTCAAAGTCAAAGCGAGGATGATGGTGAGGAAAATCTAATCCTTTGTCAGCGTTAGCCGATCCTACAAAAAAGTAGCAGCCTGGAACCTGCTGTAAAAAGAAGGACATATCTTCGCCCCCCATGGTCTGGCAGTTGGGGACAACCCCCGCCGGGGTCTCTACCACCGATTCACCGATGGAAGCAACCAGTTTTGCGATCGCAGGATCATTAACGGTCGCGGGATAAAGCTGCCAGTAGTTAAGGTCGCAAGTCGCGCCGTGGCTTGCACAAATTCCGGCAATAATGGTTTCGACTCGCTCTTGGATAAAGCCTTCCAGAGATGGGTTGAAATAGCGAATGGTACCGCTGAGGTGGGCATTATCGGCAATGACGTTATGGGCAGACCCGGCGTTAAATTCACCGACGGTTACCACTGCCGAATCAATGGGATTCACATTACGCGAGACGATGGTTTGCAAGGCGTTGACCACTTGAGAGCCCACCACAATCGAATCGACGGTTTGATGAGGAATAGCACCATGGCCGCCCCGACCCTGAATTTTGAGTTCAAACAATTCTACTGCTGCCATCAAAGGGCCACTGCGAATACCCAAGGTCCCTAAGGGCAGGTTGTTCCAAAGATGAAGCCCCACAATGGCATCCACCGAAGGATTCTGCAATACGCCCGCTTCAACCATCGGCTTGGCACCGCCCGGTCCCTCTTCGGCAGGCTGAAAAATGATTTTGACTGTGCCCTTAAATGTATCCCGATGTTGCGATAGATAGTAAGCCGTGCCCAACGCGATCGCAGTGTGACCGTCATGGCCACAGGCGTGCATAATCCCGTCATGTTGGGACCGGTAGTCGACTTCGTTGGCTTCATGTATCGGTAACGCATCCATGTCCGCTCGAATCGCTAAGACCGGTCCCGGCTGACTCCCTTCAATCAGTGCCACAATCCCGGTTTTAGCGATACCCGTGGTGTGTGGAATGCCCCAGGCGGTAAGCTTCGAGTCCACAAATTCGCTAGTAAGATGTTCCCGAAAGGCAAGTTCTGGGCGGCGATGGAGGCGACGACGCCAGGCAACGAGGTCTGCTTGTAGTGTCTGAATGCTGGGGCGAATAGAAGTAGAACGGGACAGAGAAAGATTCATGGACTCAGGCAGCAGACTTTTTTTGTATAAATTGTAACGAGTTGAAGAGGAGAGAACAGAGCTTAGGGTTCGCGGGTTTCTAACGCTAAATTCTGGGTCAATTGTGCCAAATGATCGAGCTGGGTTTGGAGCCTGTCTAGTCGGGCTTGGGCGGGTCGTTTGCGATAGAGGGCGGCGCGGGCTAAGTCTTCCCGGTTTCGGTCTAATGCTAAGTGGGCGGTAGCTTGCCAACTGTCTACTTCTTGTTTGGCGGCAACATATTGAGGCTGGAGATCATCCCAAACTTCTTTAATATCACCCAGGGCTTTTTGGGCTAATCGTTCAGCATTTTGAGGACTTGTTTCTTTAAAAGCGGCTCGTAGGGGATCGGCAAATAGGTTGGGAGAAAGATGCTCTAGAGTCGGCAACCAATCGTGAACCTGGCTGCTGCGGCTAAATCCTGTCTTACACCAGGTCGCGAAGTGTTCGCAGTTATTGAAGAGCAGATTGTATTTTTCTTCCCCGAGACGGCTTTCGGCGCGGGCAATAACATCAGCCGGAATAAAACAGAATTCCTGGGGTGGGTATTGACACAAACGGGGGCTTTTCCCGAGACAAAAGCTCTCCATTGAGGTTCGTTCAATGCGCGCCCGATCGTCATACTTGCGATAGTGAATGACGGTGTCATCTCCGCAATCGATGCCATGGTGCTGATACAGCCCCTCTAGCTGCATAAACGGTCGGTAAACGTAGATTTGCTCCCCTCTCGCCATTGTTTTATGCGTTTCCTAAGTATCGTCGTCCTCCAGGGAATCCAAGCCCATGCCTAACTCTCGCCGCAGGGCCCTGATCGCTTTTTTGCCGACATAATTTTCGGAGCGGATAATTTCCGGGGCTCGAATCAGATCGCTACGGGCTGCTTGAATAGCGGTTTTGACCTGATCATAGCTACTGGGATCACTCACGATGGTTTGAGCTGAGCGCACTAAGCCCGCTAGGCGAGTAGTGTCGTCTGCTTGGGCTGTCACAATCAGCAAATCATCGCCTCGCTGACTGTGAACAATCGTTTCGGCCACGGTGAGGGTGCCGGTGCTAAGGCTGACTAAACCGAGGCAGGCGTCTTTAGGAAGCTTTTTAATTATGGCCAGTTCTTTAGCGTAGTCGTACATGTCAATAGGAATAACGCGCACGAGTTGAGGGGAGACGACTGCCAGCACTTCCCCGATAAAATAGCGGCTGGTGACGATCGTGCCGTATTGAGAAGACGCCAAAAACGCGGGTAATTCTTCAAGGGTCGTGAGCTGCATCGGGATATCTAGTGCCTCTTCGATTTCAGCTAACATAAGTTCCCCGGCCGATAAATCCCGCTCGGGGACACAGATAATTAGCCGACCCCCACAGTTCAAGCGCCAGTTAATTTCATTAAGCAAGAGTTCCCGAGCTTGGGAAAGGGTACAGCCTTGCCTTAATAAACTGTCCAGGCTTTCTTGCACTAAGGTCTCGGCTTCAGGAAATTGCTTCAGGAGGGGCGAGTCCAGTACGCGCGCTCCGTCATGCCGCTGATGTCTGACGTAGATCCCTGAGCCCGCCAAAGATTCAACTAGACCCGTGTCTTCGAGCTGTCGATACACTTTGCTGATGGTGTTTCGGTGAAGACCCGTCAACATCGCCAGTTGGCGGGTACTGGGAAGTCGCTGTCCGGGGGGATATTGTCCCGATGCGATCGCAAACTGAATCTGGTCAAATAGCTGCTTAGAGGCGGGAATATCGCTCTCGGTCTGAATTTGGAACCTAAACATCGCAAGTTCTTGAGTTTAGAGGGTTAAGCAAAAGGACAGAAATAAGCGAAAATTGAGCCGATTCCCAGAGGAATGAAAATATTATGGCAGTCTCCGAGATCCAAGCCCAATTTGTGAAGGTCCCCAATGGTTCGTTGGCGATCGATGCCTATTTAGCCCTGCCTCAGTCGGATGAACCCAAACCCGCGGTGTTGGTTATCCAGGAAATTTTTGGCGTCAATGACCACATTCGTGACGTAACGCGGCGAGTGGCAGCGCAGGGCTATGTAGCGATCGCTCCCGCAATCTATCAACGCCAGGCTCCCGGTTTTGAAGTGGGCTATGACGAAGCGGGTTTAACCCAAGGTCGGATTCACAAAAATCAAACGAAAGCTGATGAACTATTGAGCGATCTAGATGCCGCCATTGATTACCTACAAGAGTTACCGCAAGTCAAGCCTGGACCGGTGGGCTGTATGGGGTTTTGTTTCGGGGGACATGTCGCCTACCTGGCAGGAACGTTAAGTCGTGTAAACGCGATCGCATCTTTTTATGGGGCTGGAATTGCGACGTTTATGCCCGGTGGTGGAGAGCCCACGCTGAGTCGGACGGCTGAAATCGTCGGTAAGCTATTCGCGTTTTTTGGATTGACCGATCCGTTAATTCCGCTGGCTCAGATCGACCAAGTTGAAGCTACGTTAAAAGCACAAATCAACAATCATCAAGTTTTTCGCTATCCTGAGGTCGACCACGGATTTTTCTGTGATCAGCGAGCGAGCTACAATGCTGCGGCTGCCGCAGATGCTTGGGAAAAAACGTTAAGTCTCTTCGCTGAGCAATTGGGCTAGCTGCAAACTGGTGATGGAGAGTGAGTCAATGCGCTCTATCCCTTGCCTTTTCGAGGAAACGATTATTCTTCGGCAATGACATGGGCGGGAATCAAGGGTTCTGTCCGGGCGGAAAATCCGGCATCAACCAGCGACAACACCGTATCGCGGTCGTCATGAACCCAAAAATTATTGCCAAAGCGAACAAACTGACGCTCTAGTCCGGCTTTAATCACGGCTGTTACCGGAATACGTCCACCACTTTTACTATCGGGCTGGCTAGATTTCTTGACCAAAATACCCCGTAAATTTGTTTGGAGATTGCGATCGCAAGCTTCTTCGGCGGTCATTTCAATAGTCACGATACGGACCCCATCCACGGGCTCGGCATCTTCAACAATCAACTGCGGCGAATCATCTCTCCGTTCGACTTTGCCCCACAGCATTAACAGTGCGCCTTCTTCGAGCATAGGAGAGACCCGCTCAAATGCACTGGGAAAGACCACGCCTTCACACTGGCCGCTCGGATCTTCGAGTTGCAAAAATGCCATCGGGTCCCCTTTTTTGGTGGTAATTTGCCGGAAGCTATTGAGAGAAACAATGGCGCTGACTTTTTTGCGGGATTTGACTTCGCTTAAGTTGCCCAAATTCACCGGAGCCAGAATTTGCGCCGATTTACGAACCGCTTTTAACGGGTGCTCCGAAATATAAAACCCTAAATTTTCCTTTTCGAGACGTAGTTTTTCTT
>JBCDHF010000108.1:0-12352 GCA_038750375.1 Cyanobacteria bacterium P01_H01_bin.15 | reverse complement strand
TGGGTCGATGCACTTCACCATGAGATTCCGTGCTCGGAAGAAAGCAACGAAGTGCTGAAAATGCAAGGCAAGGCACATTAACAAATAGTCACCCAAGCTTATATAGCAGTTGACACCTTTGTAAGGTGTCGACTGCATGCCAGAACGCTCTGGAATTAGGCCACTCCAAATCAGAAATGTCCTAAGTGATCTGGCGAGGGCTAAAAGGGCCTGGATGAAAGTGAGGTAAAGGCTATTCGCTCGACTTTATCTGCCACCACCGGAAATATTCTACGATGGCAGCATTAAGGGCTTTGAGTCTGACTACTCGACGACTTGAAAGGTTGTTCCTAACTGAACTTGTCCGCCCACGACGCGGACTGGATATACCGGAAGCCGGATTTCAGCATCGTCCAAACATTCCCCTGTTTTCAGATTAAAGTTCTGCTTATAAATCGGGGAAGCGACCTTCAAGACTCCTTTGCGATCGCCAAGGATACCCCGCGACATCACAAATGCCTTACTGAACGGATCATAATTCCCGGTTGCATAGACTTCATCGGTCTCGCCGATGCGGAAAATAGCCACTTGTTCCGTCCCTAACAACGCATTAACGCCCGTATTGGGGACGATCGCAGACAGTGGGCAAACTGTGACCCAGTTGATGATCTCCACAGACTCTGTTGAACTCGATAATGATTGCACCATGACAAATTCCCCTCATTTAAACCTTTTCTACAACAGCAGTTCCGTTGGAACCATTAGATTCTGACGGTTGCGTGACAAGAACCTGATTTTTTGCGATCGCAACTGCCTGTTCAGTCTCGGTGGCTGGACGTTTTTGCCCCCGCTCCTGCACATAGACTAGGGATGGATCGGGCTGATCGACATTGACAAAGTGACGGAAACGTTGAACTTTTTCCGGATTTTCAATCGTGGTTTTCCACTCGCACTGATAGGTATCAACGTGGTAGTGCATTTGAGCTTCTAACTCATCCGCAATCCCCAACGAATCTTCGATGATGACTCGCTTCAAATAATCCATGCCCCCTTCTAACTTGTTAAACCAAGTTGAAGTCCGCTCTAACTTATCCGCAGTGCGAATGTAGAAGACCAAGAATCGATCCAGATACTTGATCAAGGTCTCCTTGTCGATATCTGCTGCCAGTAGCTTTGCATGTTGGGGTTTCATCCCACCATTACCGCAGACATAAAGATTCCAGCCGTTTTCAGTAGCAATAATCCCAAAGTCCTTACCTTGAGCTTCCGCACATTCCCGCGTACAGCCTGAGACCGCCGACTTGAGTTTGTGCGGCGAGCGCAAACCTCGATAACGCAGCTCTAGCTCAATAGCTAAACTGGTCGAATCCTGAACACCAAATCGGCACCAAGTACTGCCGACACAAGACTTGACTGTTCGCAGCGCCTTGCCATAAGCGTGACCCGACTCGAAGCCTGCATCCACTAAGCGTCGCCAAATGAGCGGCAACTGATCAACCCGCGCACCAAAGAGATCCACGCGCTGTGCACCGGTAATCTTGGTGTAGAGATCAAACTCTTGCGCAACTTGCCCCAACACAATTAGTTTTTCGGGCGTTATTTCGCCGCCGGGAACTCGGGGAATCACCGAGTAGGTGCCATCTTTTTGAATATTGGCGAGAAATGAATCATTAGTATCCTGCAGACCGATGTGAGGAGTATTCAACACATAATCGTTCCAGACAGACGCCAACATCGAAGCAACCGTTGGCTTACAGATTTCACATCCATGCCCGGTCCCATGCTTGGCAAGCATCTCATCAAAGGTTTTGATTTGCCCAACTCGCATCAAGTGAAATAGCTCTTGACGGGAATAGGGGAAATGTTCACAGACATGGTTTTTAACTTCAATTCCAGCTTTCTTCAGCTCAGAGTTTAGTAAATCCTTCACCAGCGGAGCGCAGCCTCCGCAGCCCGTACCCGCTTTTGTACATTTTTTGAGAGTAGGCATACCCATCACGTTGTCGTCACGGATTGCCTCACAAATTTGACCTTTAGTGACGTTATTACAGGAACAAATCTGAGCAGTATCCGGTAAGTTTTCAACACTAAGTGACGGCGCAGTACTGCTCCCCGCTGGCATCAGCAAACTGAGGGGATTCCCCGTTAGCTTCATCTGATTTTGCACTAACTGCAACAAGGTGCCATAGGCAGAGGCATCACCAATTAAGATCCCGCCCAATAGCAATGAACCATCTTCACTGACTACGAGCTTCTTGTAGGTTCCTTCTACTGCATCGGTCACTGCCAGTTCTTTTGAACCCGGTGTTCGAGCAAAGTTGTCACCGAAGCTAGCGACATCCACACCCAATAGCTTGAGCTTAGTGGACATATCTGCCCCCGTAAATTGCTGGGGCACAGCCGCCTCAATGAGGCAGTCACTCGCCACTTCCGCCATCTGATAGCCGGGAGCTACTAGGCCAAAGATGCGTCCTTGATACAGTGCACATTCCCCGATGGCGTAAATATTTGGGTCAGACGTTTGGCAAGATTCATTAATCACCATCCCGCCACGCTGTCCTAGCTCCAGTCCAGAACTCCTGGCTAGCTCATCACGGGGGCGAATCCCAGCAGAAAAGACAATCATGTCCGTCTGCAAGGAGGTCTCGTCCTTAAACTGCATGGAGACCAGCTTGCCGTTCTCGCTGACAATATCTGTCGTAACTTTGCTCGTATGGACTTGTACACCTAACTCCTCAATCTTCTCTTTGAGGATATTGCCGCCCGCATCATCGATTTGTACTGGCATCAACCGAGGCGCAAACTCTACCACATGAGTTTCTAACCCCAAAGACTTCAACGCGTTGGCACATTCCAGACCCAGCAATCCGCCGCCAACAACGACGCCGACCTTTGATTCTTTCGCATAGGCTTTAATTGCATCCAAGTCTTCAATGGTGCGATATACAAACGTCCCGGTGGAATCATGCCCTTTAATGGGAGGGACGAATGGATAGGAGCCTGTCGCCAACACCAGCCGATCGTAGTGGACCTCAATGCCATTAGCGGACTTTACAAGTTGTTGGTCGCGATCAATTTCCATTACGCGATCGCCGACATAAATCTTGATGCCCTGCTCGTCATAAAATCCAGGCTCCACCAAGGTCAAGTCAGCGGAGGATTTACCTTCAAAGTATTCGCTGAGGTGTACGCGGTCATAGGCAACCCGGGGCTCCTCGCAGAACGTGACGAGATTCCAGCGTTCAAAACCGCCTTTCTCGACCATTAATTCGAGAAATCGATGCCCGACCATACCATTGCCAACAACGACCAAAGTTTGCTTGCTTTTTGGTGTGACGAGAGTTTCCTTGCTTTTCGGCATACTGACTCCTAATTGCCAACTTATCTAGCGAACAGTGATCGATCCATTTCCTCGAATTCAATAGTCATATCCGGTTTTTGTGAAAATTACATGCAAAAAAAGCATAAATTCTCGTCAAATGACCCTCTATTCAAGGCTTTCGGAGTCATCGGTTAAGCGTTAGCAATAAAAAGGAGACCCCTGAGTTAACAAAAATAAATGAGTCAAGCGATGGGGTCTCAGGGAATTGAAGCTCAGCATTGTGATCTTCGGAATTTTGATTTTGGCTCAGTCTGCATCGCAGGGAGCTAAGCGACTAACCTGCTCAATAAGCTGTCCAGCGATGCTTTTTTTAATTATGGTGTTGTACCAAAATACCAAACATCCCAAGTAGAGGGATGATATCTTTTGTGAGATTCCACCTCAATTAATTGAGACAGCAATTACATAGCTGAGCTGTCAGAAGGGTGTATCCTAGAACACGAACCAGCTCACCTAGCATTTTCAACCTCCCAGAAGAGCCTATTTAACTAACCCTGTTTCGTGGGAACTAAACTCGACACTAAACGATTTCCCAGCAGTAATACTCGCTTGATTAAAGTAGTTAGAGTAATACCAGTCTCCTCTCGCTCTTTTTCACTATTCTCCGTCGGTGAAAAATCCCGGCAATTTCGTGCATTCACGGTCAAAACGTCGCAGGGATTAACCGCACAAGCCAGCTCCGAGAGTCCGCTGTAATAAACACAACTGCAACAGGGCACAGTCCTCAAGAGATAAAATCGGCGTGTCCAGTGCCACACAAACTGAACCACTTTAACTGACAGCCATCCCAAAATGACTAACAGACAAAGTGGATCAATCAAAACTCCGATGACTAAAAGAGTCTTCGAAAGAACATCGATTTCCATCAAACGGAATTAACCCTTAAACTTAGACGCAATCAACGCATCTATAGACCAGAGACCCGAACCGCCGACCAAAAAGGCGGAATAAAACGTGGCATAGAGTGATGCTGTCTCGAGAGGACCGACCTGTAACCCATCCGCCTTGAGATGAAAGAAAATTGCGACTGCCATCGTACCCAGTAACGCGACCGCATTGAGACGCGTGAAAAAACCCAACATCAAAAGAATGGAAGCGAAAATCTCGGTGTAAGCCGCAAGGTAGGTCAAAATAATGGGAAATGGCAGTCCCATAAAGGCAACCACATTATCGGCAAACCCTTGGACATCGCCCAATTTATCAATCCCGTTATGAATCATCAGCGCGCCGACCGCCCAGCGGGCTAGAGTCCAAAGTAGTTGAAACGCAAAATTATCCGGCGTATTATTGCCAACGAGTTGTTCAGGTAGCGACTGCCCTGTCGCGGCAGTTGTTTGTTGAGTCATGGATCTAGCAAAATTCAAGCGCAAAAAAATGGACACAGGGATCTTAGCAGCTCTCTAGGGAGGGTCGCTCCTTGAGCTTAGGATCCGGTCTAAAAGCGTTTCTCTTTGTTTGCAATCGCCTCTTCACCTGCGGATATTTCACTTATGAACCAAGCTCGCTGCATTGAATATTTCCTCGACAGCCGCAAAAAAAATGAGCGGCATTGGCGTTCTGACATTCAGCATCGACGGCTGCATGCCAGAACGCTTTAGAAGTAGGCAACTCAAAATTAGAAGTGTCCTAAGCGTTCTGGAAAAAGCGATATAAGGCAAACTAAGTGTAATTCCCCTCTCGAACTCCCCTGGCATGGATGTAAGACAATGCCGAGTAGGCATTTCATCTTATTGTGCCAATCCCTGAGTGCTTAAAGTTTTTTTGCGATCGCAAATCAATTGCTCAGGGCTTTGTAAAGTTTTTGGCGGAACTCCGGATGAGAACGAGGCACACAAGGTCGGAAGAATAACGGTTTTCGGGGTTGCGATCGCAAAATTAGGCGTCCAAATAACTTAATGGTTTTGGAGTGATTGCTACAGGAATTTGCGAGAATTCCTAGACTGCACAATCATTGTCGGCACTAGGCTCTATGAAACTGGCTTATTGGATGTACGCGGGTCCTGCTCATATCGGCACTCTGCGCGTCGCAAGTTCTTTCAAAAATGTTCACGCCATTATGCACGCGCCCTTGGGGGATGACTATTTCAACGTCATGCGCTCCATGTTAGAACGTGATCGCAACTTTACCCCGGTCACAACCAGCGTCGTCGATCGCAATGTTCTCGCTCGCGGCTCCCAGGAAAAAGTGGTCGATAATATTGTCCGCAAAGATGGCGAAGAGCATCCCGACTTAATCGTGCTGACGCCAACCTGTACATCCAGTATTTTGCAAGAAGACCTAGAAAACTTTGTCGAGCGTGCACGATTAGACGCCAAAGGCGATGTGCTCTTAGCCGACGTCAATCACTACCGCTTCAATGAGCTTCAGGCAGCCGATCGGACCCTGCGGCAAATTGTGCAGTATTACATCGCCAAGGGCCGTAAAAAAGAGCGCTTATCTACAGAAAAAACAGCTCAGCCCTCTGTCAACATCATCGGCATGACCAGCCTCGGGTTTCATAATCAACACGATCTACGAGAGCTGAAGCAATTACTCGGCCAGCTAGGCATCCAAGTAAACGCCGTCATCCCCGAAGGTGCTTCCGTTGCAACCATCGAAAAACTGCCTCAAGCCTGGTTTAATGTCGTTCCCTATCGTGAAATCGGCTTAAGTACCGCTGAATTGTTGCGAGCGGAGTTTGGAACCCCTTTTGTCGATATCACGCCGATGGGCGTTGTGGAAACCGCTCGCTGGGTCCGTGCTGTTCAACGAGTCTTAAATGAGCAGGGCTTTGATGCGGATTATGATGACTTCATCGAAGAGCAAACCTTGTATGTTTCCCAAGCGGCATGGTTCTCTCGCTCTATTGACTGTCAAAACTTAACTGGCAAAAAAGCAGTCGTCTTTGGAGACAATACTCACGCTGCCGCTATGACCAAAATCCTCGCGCGGGAAATGGGCATAAAGGTAGTCTTAGCGGGGACCTACTGCAAATATGACGCCGACTGGTTCCGCGGACAGGTCAGTGAATATTGTGATGAGGTGCTTTTTAGCGAAGATAACGGCGAAATTGGCGACGCGATCGCAAGACTCGAGCCGGCCGCTGTGTTTGGCACCCAGATGGAGCGCCACGTCAGTAAACGCCTGAAAATTCCCTGCGGCGTGATTGCGGCTCCGATCCACATTCAGGACTTCCCCATTGGCTACAAACCCTTCTTGGGGTACGAAGGCACCAACCAAATTGCGGACTTGGTCTACAACTCCTTCACCCTCGGCATGGAAGACCACTTGCTGGAGATTTTTGGCGGTCATGACACCAAAGAAGCCATTCATAAGGGCATTTCTGCCGATTCCGATCTCGGCTGGGATCGAGAAGCTCGCGAACTTCTCAATCAAATTCCCGGCTTTGTCCGCGGTAAAGTCAAGCGCAAAACGGAAAAATTCGCCCGTGATCGCAATTTCTCTGAAATCACCTTAGAAGTCTTTTACGCAGCAAAAGAGGCAGTCGGTGCTTAGAGCGTTAAATTAATCCCACACTCTATATATCAAGCCCCCCATGGTGTGATCTCCGAACCCATGGGGGACTTTTTTAACGGTTTCTCAGCCTGGCTTAGATTGGGGCTGTTCGAAGGACTGAGTTTGCGCCCAGGCAATTCGGTAGAATGAATGCAATTTAAAGGCTCAGCAAGCGCGGGACACCAATATAGCCTTCGCCAGATCGCTTAGGACACTTCTGATTTTGAGCTGCCCAATTTGAAAGCATTCTGGCACGCAAGCAGCCCCTTATAAAGATGGCGGTTGCTATATATTGGGTTCAATCGTTACTGCTGAAGACGGCGGAAACAACGACCAACAGGCAGCTTGCACCAAGAGGAGTGCAAAACATACATGGGAAAAGTAGTCGGCATCGATTTGGGAACGACCAATTCAGTAGTGGCCATTATGGATGGGGCCAAACCCTTGGTCATTGCCAATGCAGAAGGATTTCGCACCACCCCTTCTGTGGTGGGCTTTAACAAAGACGAGGAACTTCTCGTCGGTCAGCCTGCCCGCCGCCAAGCCGTTCTCAATCCTCGCAATACCTATTTCGGCGTTAAGCGCTTCATGGGTCGGCAATATACCGAACTCACGGACGAGTCAAAGCGGGTTCCTTACACCGTTCGTCGGGATGAAGCGGGCAACGTTCGAGTCCGCTGCCCTCAGCTCAAAAAAGAGTTTGCGCCAGAAGAAATTTCGGCGTTGATTTTACGTCGCTTAGCCGAAGAAGCCGGCCGCTACTTAGGTGAAGATGTGACTGGCGCAGTCATTACAGTGCCCGCCTATTTCAATGATGCTCAGCGCCAAGCCACGAAGGATGCCGGACGGATTGCAGGGCTGGAAGTCCTACGCATTCTTAATGAGCCTACAGCGGCGGCCTTGGCCTACGGTCGCGATCAACAAAATAACCAGCGTATCTTGGTTTTCGATTTAGGCGGCGGCACCTTTGATGTGTCTGTTTTGGAGTTAGGCAATGGCGTCTTTGAAGTGAAGTCGACCAGTGGCGATACTCAGCTCGGCGGTGGCGATTTTGACAAGCGCATCGTTGACTGGTTAGCAGATAAATTCCAAGAATCCGACGGCGTGGACTTAAGACGTGATCGCCAAGCGCTGCAACGCCTGATGGAAGCCGCTGAAAAAGCCAAAATCGAACTTTCTGGCGTTAGCGTCACCGATATCAATTTGCCCTTCATTACCGCCACAGAAGAGGGTCCCAAGCATATTGAGACGCGCCTTAGCCGAGCGGAATTTGAGGAAATCTGCGGTGATTTAGTCACCCGGCTTCAGCGGCCGATCAAACGAGCCCTCAAGGATGCTGGCCTCACGCCGGTACAAATTGACGACGTTATTTTGGTCGGTGGCGCTACACGCATCCCGATGGTGCAGAATCTACTGCAAAGTATGATTGGTCGGGCACCGAACCAAAACGTTAATCCGGATGAAGTGGTCGCAGTAGGTGCGGCGATTCAAGCGGGAATTTTAGGCGGCGAAGTGCGAGACGTGCTGCTTTTAGATGTCACGCCCCTCTCTCTGGGTCTCGAAACGGTGGGCGGGGTTATGAAAAAGCTGATTCCTCGTAATACCACCATCCCCACCCGGCGCTCCGATGTTTTCTCTACCGGTGAAGATAATCAGACTCTGGTTGAGGTCCATGTGCTACAGGGTGAACGGGAAATGGCATCTGGCAATAAATCCCTCGGTCGTTTCAAACTCGCGGGGATTCCCCCTGCACCTCGCGGAATCCCTCAAATTCAAGTTTCTTTCGATATCGATGCCAACGGTATTTTGCAAGTCGCAGCTCTCGATCGCACAACGGGCCGAGAACAAAGCATCACCGTCCAAGACTCGTCTACGTTGTCTGAACGGGAAGTTAATCGGATGCTGGAAGAAGCGGAGCGGTTTTCCCTGGCAGACCGGGAGCGTCGTGAGCGCGTTGAGAAGCGCAATCGAGCACGCTCTTTAGTTGATCAATCTCAGCGTCGGTTAAAAGAAGTCACGCTTGACTTTGGCATGCAGTTTGCCAACTATTATCGTCGTCGCATCGAGGCGTTAAATACGGAAGTTCTTGATGCGCTTAAAGCCGATGATGAACGTCGTATTGATCGTGCCCAAGCCGATCTACAAGACGTCCTCTACGAACTCAATCGAGAAGTGCGGTTGCAATATGAAGATGAAGATGAAGGCTTCTTAGAGACCATTCGCAAAACCATTACCGGTGATGACGATCGTGACGATGCTCGTTACAGTCGGACCACTCGTTATGCGGATGACTACGACTACGGCAATTATCGCGATCAAAATAACTACCGCGATCAGAACCCTTACCGCGATCCGAACACCTATCGAGAATCAACGCCGCCGTATCGAGCGGTGCCGCCCAGCAACCCAGATCCCCGCTACGATTCCCAACCGCGCTACGAAGACCCTAACGGATACTCCCGACGAGGACCCAACCGCGATCCCTATCAGCCAACAGATCCCTATGATTCCCCACCGCCCGACCGCCGCCCTCGTCGCCCCTCTCGACCGACGCGATCGCAAAATGACTGGGAGCGTCCACCGAGCCGCAAAGGATCGAGGCCCCGCACAAGTCGAGATATTCCGGCTTCCAACCAGTGGGATGATGACGATGATTGGTTTTAAATAGTGACTGGAGGCACTAGCCGTTTTTATCCAGATAATCCTGGTGAATTAGGGCGGAGACAAGCACCACGAGCGAGGCAGAGAACACGGACCCCGACTTTATGCAAAATTTTCGAGATTACTACGAAATCTTAGGCATAGCCCCCCAAGCCGATTTGGAGCAAATTAAGCGCTCCTATCGGCAGCTGGCCCGTCGTTATCACCCCGATCTCAATCCCAACGACAAAATTGCGGAGGAACGATTTAAAGATCTCACCGAAGCTTACGAGATTCTCTCCGATAGCGATCGGCGATCGCAATATGATCAATATCGGCGCTATTGGCTCGATGGAAAAGGTCGCCGCAACGGGCGTCGTCCAGCCAGCCGTAATGGCGGAACCGACTATAGTCAGTATCAAGATTTCAATTCTTTTGTGGATCAACTGCGCAGTCGTCGTGCGGCTGCAACGGCAGCCGCTGGTCCCCGAGTTCGCACAGCTACGACTGCCAGCGATAACTTCCGTCCTGGGACCACTCGTACCGCTCGGGTCGTCAGCCCCAAAACCCCTCGCCGGGATATTGAAGCGAGGTTAACGCTACCGTTGGAAAAAGCTTATCGCGGCGGTCGGGAGCGGATTCGGTTAGAGGATGGTCGCTCCCTAGAAGTGGATATGCCGCCAGGAATGCAGAATCGACAGCGGGTCCGCTTAAAGGGTCAAGGTCTCAGCGGTGGCGATCTCTATTTGCGCATTAGCTTATCGCCCCATCCTTTTTTTAGTTTGGACGGAACAGATCTGTTCTGCCAAGTTCCTTTAACCCCAGTTGAATGCGTATTAGGGGGCTCTATCGAAGTGCCCACCATTGATGGTCCCGTTAAGATGACGGTTCCCCAGGGTGTCAGCTCTGGGCAAAGGCTGAGACTCGCCAATAAAGGATTTCCCAACGAAGCTGGTGAACGAGGAGATCAACTGGTTGAGATTCAGGTGATTAGCCCCACTGATATCAGCAATGAGGCGCAAGAACTGTACCAAAAACTCCGAGAACTAGAAACCTTTAACCCTAGAGAAAGTTTACTGTAATTGCCCTTAGGGCTTTTGCACTTGTGCAGTCGTTGCGTGATTCACGAAGATACTCTTATAGCTTTCGCCAGATCGCTTAGGACACTTCTGGTTTTGAGCTGCTTAATTCTAGGGCGTTCTGGCACGCAGCCGCCCCCTTACGAAGGTGTCGGCTGCTATATTCTCCTACTGACGCCTGTCAAAGGACGAACTAAGCATGAACAATTTTTTCAAATGCTTCCATGTTGTCGGGCTTCTCAAAAAAGTCAGCGTCCAGGAACTGTTCAATCAGTTCTTGTAAGCTATTCAAAAAACGATCTTCGATGACATCTGGATCCATCGAAATCAATTGTGTAATGGGTCGCTTGGTATGGGAAACAGGCAGGTTATTTTCATCCAAAAAGCAGCGTGATTTGCGAACGCCTTGCAAAATCCCTTGAATTTTAGTCCGGGAGGATTGATGCGCCGTATGATTGAGCCTTTCTCGAATCAGAACTGGTAAATCATTAAAAGTAAATAACTGGGAGCTTTCACTAAAGAGATTAATCAGCTCCACAATCACTGCTCTGCGAATCTCAGGTTGAATATCAATATGCTTCTTCTTAAAGAACTGCTGCAAGACAACTATTGATTCACCGTGAGAGGCGTCGATCTCGGCCACCTCTAGACGCTCGTTGCTATCGTCCTCACTCTCCGCTTCTGGCATGTGGCTCCCCGGCACAAGAGACTGAACACGACTCAAGAAAGTCTGCCAATTGGCAACCATTACCGTGGAATCGGATTCACGCAACTCAATGCCACTGCTGGGTAAATGAAGTGAGATAAACAGACATTGGTCTATAGATAAGCCTAATCGATCTCGATGCCGACAAAATACATCGATGCCCGCGTCATAATTATCTTTACTCGTTTTGCATTCAATGAGTAGCGGCTGTTCGTTAATCAAGAAAAATAGATCGAGTTCGAAGCGATCGCCATTGTTGTAAAAAATATGTAAATTTCGCGCAACTTCGTATTCAACGCCGGTTTCATCTAGATAATCGATGATTTTGGTGTAAACGTACCGCTCAAACCAGCCGCCCGAAAGAAAGTCCCTGACGTTGCTTTTATTGCGCAGATTCGCAATTAACGTTTTGGAATCTTTGTCGTAGTAGCGCTTGGAAAGGAAGAAACTGTCTTTGAGTTTCTTAAAAAATAAGTTGTGTATGCTGATCTCAATTTGACTATAGGTTTGCAGAGAAAACCGAGAAGTTTGAGCATTTGTGCTAGATCGTTTTAAATTCCCGAGATAACTCTCTAGCGTCTTATAGTTATCGCCTAAATAAGCTGCCAATTGATCGGCGACATGGTCAAGTGCGGGCTCATCTTGATGAAATTTCTCAAGGCCGATTTCTTTTTGCTCAAACCAAGCCTTGATCTTACCGATCTCATTATCAGGCCTTGTCCCCGGGTAGCGACGAGGTGGCGACGGACTGTGGCGTTTATATCCTGGTTCTGGGGCAGACGAGAATCCAGATAAAACCTTCGATGCAGCCTCAGCGTCTGTCCTGTAGGCAGGAGCAGTCCGAATTGTGGCTAAAATTTGCTGTAATGCTTGCGTTGTCTCTTTCAACTTAGACTCGATTTGTGTCAGGTCCGCAGTCTCATTTTCTGTTGGAGTCGTGAGTATTCTGAATTTTCTGTTCAAGGTATCGATAACTTCATCGGTTGCATCAGTTAGTTGAGCAATCTCTTGCTGCAACTGTTTAAAGGTCCGCTTTATCAGCCTGCGCTGCTGGTCTGCTTGGGCTTGAG
>JBCDHF010000107.1:0-12385 GCA_038750375.1 Cyanobacteria bacterium P01_H01_bin.15 | reverse complement strand
GAGTTGATTAACAGGTCCTGGAATATACATCTCGCTGGCATATCCTTTCTGGACGCTCTCGACTAGGGCGATATCTTCACTCATGAATTCGGCAAAGTCCTGCTTGAGCAGGTCTATCGGTGGGCAGCAGGCCGGATCTCCATAGGCTGCGATCACAACTCGGCAAGTTTCCGACGTTAGCGGCTCAATGTGTAGCCAGACTAGCAGTCCATCGGGAAAAGCAAAGAGATGAAGATTGGGAAAGATGCCAAATGTATAGAGATATTTGGCGGCTTGGGCTGAGAGTTGAGGGGCTTGTTTATTCTGGGTGAGCCAGGCTTGAGGCAGTGGCGTAATCAGAGCGTTCGTAAATTGGTCGAACAGGTGGCGATATTGAGTGACCGGACCTTGGATTTGGTGCAGGGTCTGTCGATGAGCGATCGCAACATGATAGTCACAGAGAGTATTGTCGTGATAGTTTTTCCAGTTGCAATGAATCAAATGCGATCGCGTAAATAGGAATTGACTCGTCGGCTGGCGATGTTGACCAAGCTCCTCAGGGATCGGGGCGAGAAAGGTATGAAGATCGGGCGGATCACCGGAAAAACAGACAAAGATAAAATCCGACCAGGTTTCTAGTCGCACGGGCTTGAGAGCAAAGTCGCGGAAATCGAGCGGTTCACCAAAACGCTTACGACCGGGCAGTCCCTGGAGTTGTCCATCGAGATTGTAGGACCAGGCATGATACGGGCAAACTAGGCGATCGCAAGTTTTAATGCTGCCTTCAGGGCACAAGAGCGCAGCCCGGTGAGGACAAATATTGTAAAAAGCCTGTAGAGTGCCGTCTGAGGAGCAGGTAATGAGCAACGGCCGATCCGCAATCGTTAAGGCCTGCGCTTGACCGGGAGCTAAGGTTTTAGCGTCACCCACAAATAGCCAGGTTTTGTGGAAAATATGGGACTGCTCTAGTGGTGTCCAGCGGGGATTAACGTAGTGATCGCCCGTCAGTAAAAAGTTAGCCGGTAGGGTCGGCGCGTCCATTGGTGATCGCACAACTCAAAGTTAGCTAACCATTTCAGCGGGCGTCTGCGCGGAATCGGAGACTTGGGCATCTCCTCGCAGCAAATCGATAATAGTATTTTTATAGTTAAGGAAAGTATGACTGCGTTTCACCGAATACGCTCGCGGGAAGGACAAATCGACCGCAATTTCTGTTTGAATTGTCCCCGGACGCGCGGACAGAACATAAATCCGCTGCGAGAGAAATACCGCTTCCTCGACGTCGTGGGTAATCATCAAAATCGTGCAGCGGGTGCGCTCCCATAGCTCCAGCAAAAAGAGCTGCATGGTTTCTTTGGTTTGGATATCTAACGCTCCAAAAGGTTCATCCATCAGTAAAATTTTCGGCTGACAGGCCAAGGCTCTTGCGATCGCAACTCTTTGTTTCATTCCCCCAGACAGTTGCTTCGGGAGAGAGTTGGCAAATTTGGTCAGCCCTACCACATCCAGAAAATAACTGGCTTGTTCTCGGCGCTCACGGGGCGCCAGGCCCTGCAACTTAAGACCAAATTCGACGTTTTTCTGAACGGTTTGCCAAGGGTACAGAGTGTATTTTTGAAAGACCATCCCGCGATCCGCACCGGGACCGATGACCTCTTGCCCGTCTACCGTAATTTCGCCCGCAGTAGGCTGATCAAGTCCCGCAACCAAACGCAGCAAGGTTGACTTACCAGACCCAGACGCGCCGACCGCACAGACAAATTCTCCCGTTTCTACATGCAGGTTAATATCTTTGAGCGCCAGTAGCGGTCCATCTGGCGTCGCAAACTGTTTGTAGAGCTTATTGATTTCTAAATGCACAGTCGAGGCTCCCTATTCAAATGACCAGTTGCAAGTCCATCGCAGAACTTGCCGGAAAGTGAGATCAATCAAAAAACCGATCACGCCTAACACAATTAGGCAGGCAAAAATCTCATCGGTATTCAAAAAGCTCTGCGCTAGCAAAATGCGTTTACCTAACCCCACCTCTGCGGCCAGCAATTCAGCGACCACCACTAAATTCCAGGAGGTTGCAATGTTGATCCGAAATGTATCGATGATGCTAGGTACAATGTAGGGCAGAATTACAGATGTGACGACCTGCGATCGCGAGCCGCCAAGAGTATAGGTGGTCTCGATCAAATCTTTAGGCACAAATTTGACCGCGTCCATCAGCATCAAGGTATTGAAAAAGACGGTGCCAATAAAAATCAGCGCAATTTTCGGCTCTTCGTCGAGACCGAGATAAATAATGAGTAGCGGAATAAAAGCGGGTGCAGGCATGTAGCGAAGCAGCGCGCTTATCGGCTCAAACAAAGCCCGAATACTTGCAAAAGTCCCCATCGAAACACCCAGGGGAATGGACACAATTACCGATAGCAAAAAACCGGCAAATACGCGAAAGCAACTCGCGGCAATATCTTGACTTAAAAAGCCCTGCTCACCCAGATGCTGCATTGCGCCGAGAACCGCTTCCGGAGTGGGTAAAAAAGACGAGTTAACGCCCGGTAGATGGGAAATAATGGTCCACAGCAGTAGCGGTAGCACAACCGACAGCACCATCAATATGCGACACAGCGGGGGGGGAATGTCTTCGGCAATGCGCCAAAATACGGTGGGTTTAAGGCTCGTATTGGTCGGAGTAAATTCTGTCGGAGAATAACTTATCGCCATAAACAAAATAACGAGCGTTTCGTTTGCAATCACAAAAAGGGGGCGCCCCAATAGTTCGGGACGACCCCACCATAGTCGTTTTAATTAAGCGCCTTCTGCATAAGTTTTTACAAAACTGTCATCAAAAAGCGTACTTAAATCGGGACCCTCAGGAATAAAGCCGACTTTAACCATAAAATCGCTCATCCGCTGAGCCGCAAAAGGCATAAATTTCATGTCCTCCCCTTCACTAAAGGCTTCCAAGTTATCCTCAATGCCGAACATCCGAGTTCCCTCTTTAAATGCTTGGAAATCCTCAACGGAGACGCTGGCTCGTTCCGCCATAATCGCGTCCGCTTCATTGGGGTTAGCTGCCATGAAATCCAGAACATCAAACCAAGTATTGACAATCGCTTGGACTTGCTCAGGACGCTCATCAATTAGGGTTTGACTAACTGCCAAGAGATCAGGAATGGCACCGGGGAAATCTGCCGACGTAATCAGTTCGTGACTGCCTTCGCGCTGGAGTGCAATCTGCCAAAAAGGCGGCCAAGCACCGACGCCATCGACCTGCTCCGCTACAAACGCAGCCGCCGCTGCACCGGTTTCCAGGTTTTTAATGACCACATCATCCCGAGACATGCCGTTCTCTTCGAGCGCCAGGGTTAATAGAAAATCATCAACTACCCCTTCTTCGAGGGCGATTTCTTTGCCTTTAAGATCCTCGAGAGTTTGAATATCTTCGGTGACGATGATTTTGTCATTACCAGCAGAGTTGTCATTCACAAGGACCACCACTTGGCCGTTCACCGAATCCGCGACGAAGGAGATGGTGTCATTCAGAGTTTGGCAGTTGCCGTCCAGTTGTCCAGCAGCGAAGGCTTCCATTGAGGCCAGATAGCCATCAAACCATTTCATTTCGACATTGGCACCATTAGCCTCAAACAGACCCTTTTGCTCAGCGATCGCCCAGGGCCACCAACCGGCCCAGTTGCTGTAGCCAAGGACGATCGCTGGGCCATCATCCACTGGTACCGGTAGCGTTTCATCGGAGGTGACCGGTCCATCGGGCGCAGAGCCACTACAACTCACGGTGATCACAACGCTAAAGAGAAAAGTTAAAAACCACGGTAAGGCGTGACGTTTTTTCCACATGGGTTTCAATTCCAGAGTTTAAGTTGCCAATTCGTCCTGTTTGACCACCCAGGCCGCAAGAGCGATGGCATCGGATACGTCAGGCTATGCAACAATCCCCGCAGAAAAATGTAGCAAAAGCTACTTTAAAACGAGAAATCTGATAGCTGGAGTCTCCAAACCCGAATTTACGAATGCGGGCCAAGTAAACAAACATCAGATCTTCCCGACCAACTGCGCACAAGAGGGTTCCATGCCTGAGGGATTGACCCCGGTTAAAGATTTGTGTGTTCTGTGGGGCTGCCCATAAATAATTGCTAAGTAGTTTGCGCGAGGACAACGCGATGACGAGGAGAGGTGGGAGTAATTGTGATCGCGTTAAATCCCTCTTCTGCTAATACATGCTCTAAATCTAAGGTGAAGTATTGATCGAGGTAAGGCTCTGTACTTTTCAATAGGGTCAGGATAAAGGACGGCATTGCGGCGTAAACTTGCGATCGCGGATTCATGTCCATGATGGCAAGGTGCCCACCGGGACGCAGTAGGCGACGGGCTTCTTGGATAATCTCGCGGGCAGCACTGCTGGGGAGTTCGTGAAACATCAGGCAAGCAGAGACCAAATCGACGCTGTTTGTTTTCAGACCGGTCGCTTCGGCAGGGGCATGTTGCCAGGTGATGTTGTCGGTGCAGGGAACACGGTGCTTGGCAACAGCCAGGAAATGTGGGGAAAGATCAATGCCGGTAAGGGTTGCTTGAGGAAAGTTTTGCCGCAGGACTTGGGTGCTCATGCCGACACCACAACCGAGATCAACAATATTGTTGGGGATAGTGGATATATGTTGGCTTAGGATGGCTTGAAAAGTGTTGCGGAGGGTGGGGTCGCCTTCAATGTGGGGGATATCGGGCCAGATCCGGCTGTGGACAGCGTAGGCGGCGGATTCAACTTCAAAAGCGGCGTCCCAGCTAAGATTGCCTTGTTCGTATGCGTGGAAAGAAGTGAGGTAGTAGCGGGGATAGGTCAGGTCGGGGTTGGTGATGGCAGCCAGGTCTTTACTCCAGTCGCGGGTTTGCAATTCTTTGACGTTATCTCGCCAGGGAACCCCCATCGCTTCTGCTCGAGTGATCATCATTTTGCGGGCACGATATTTAGCGAAGTTAGCGAGAGGCTTGATTTTGAGAAGCGCGCTAACAAGCTGAGAGCGCAGGTCAATTTTGTCGAGATTTTGGGCGGCGGCGCTCATGGATAAGGATTTGGGTTCGATGTCAGGTGGATCGTAGCGCCTTCTTTGGGCAGGTTTGCGATCGTATTCACAGTTTGACAAGGTGGAGCAAGCGGCAGGCATAGGTCTAGCGTAGAGAAATGAGTCAGAAATCGAATTGTTTGTCACGTCCGACCTAGACCAAATATCCTTACACGTTCTAGCTTTTCTTCTTCTTTTCCCCGACTAGCTAGAAAGCACCAAAGACAAGCGGCGCAACTGCTTGGTGGATGAAAGAGATCTGTCCTGTCACATCATCTCTATCGACATCTTGAATCTGTCCTTTGCAGATCATAGACATCGCTTCGTACCCTTTGAGAGTTCGTCGAGCTGTATTGTAAGGAAGCAAACCTTAAATCAGGCTTGACTAAACGCTTGATATGGAGATGGTCTTGCTCAATCTGATTGTTGAGATACTTGACGGGACGGAGCTCCGTCTCTTCTGGAATCGCTTTTTCTTTTTTGAGGGCATCTACGGCCGACGGATAAGCAGCGTTCTTGTCCACGTTAATCATGTCTTGCGCCAAAGAAGTGTGGGGGAATTTGTAACAATTCCCGAACGGGTCTCAATACAATACTTTGGGGCACTGAAATTCGATTGCTGAAAATACTAGACTTGTTGTGTAATAAGCAGGAAAAATGGCTGAAATGCTTACTGGGCAGGGCCTTCGAACCCATTTAAACTGAAATCCCTATAAGCTTTTGCTCATAAGCGTTTCAGCGATTTCATTTTCTATTTCCCAACAATTCTAAGGTTGAGTCAGTCTCTCGTATCACAACTCGAAATTTAGCCGCCACCGGTGAGCCCCACCGCTTCAAGTCGTGTTGCGAAACGACAAGGAGGAGATAGTTGCGGTTGACAACGTGTATGCGTTTGAATCGGTTGGAGGAATGGGATGCCATATTAACAGCAATGAACAGGGGGGCTATCGATTTGCGGCAATGGTTGATGACGTTGCTCCAGGCGCTTGCCGGCAAATCTTTGAAGGGGATTAAATCAAGTGGGAATGCCGTCGCCGGGCAAAACAGCCCGTTTTTAAACAATTTTCAGCGAGTATTGAAGCACAGACCTTGTCTTTAGCTTGTGACTGCGATGTTGATGAAACAACTCAGACAACAGTTTGGACACGGTGGTCAAACGATGCTGGAGAAAGCTGGCATATCTTAAACTGTGGATTTCATGACCCTTCAGTTACCGTAGATATCTCTCATCTGCCGTCTGGCAAAATTCTGTAGGGAGGCGGTTGTTCTAGATGGGTTTTCTCGCAGCGAGCCTTTATTTACAGAGGTTCATCATCCGGCGGTGATTCCTCAAGTCGTTATTTTGTCTCCGGATACTCAGGTTCCAATGAATCCAGGGCGGCAAATGCGCCTTCAGGGGGCTGCGTTCTTCGAGGGAGAACTTATTAGACCTCTTGCAGGAATCGGAAAATTGAACGATTTTAATGGGTTTTAGCCTCCAACAAATGGGTCCGTGCAAGAGGTCTATTACTGATGATGACTACTTTAGCTGGAAAGTGAATGGTCAGACAGTGGGGACTGACGCTCATTTGATGACTGAGCATCCTGGGATTGGAACCCATGAAGTGACGTTGTTCGTGTCGTCTTCTGCTGGGACAGGAGATGCGTCTGTTTCGATTACAGTACCTAAAATGAATTAGGGCGCTAGTCTCGAAATGACCCTTGGATGTAGCAGTCGCCACTTGCGTGTAGAGGCGGCTGCGTGCCAGAATTGTTTTGGTATTAGGTAACTCAGATTTTGAAAGCGCTTAAGCATTATGGCGAAGGCGATAGCAACAAGCCAACCTGCTATGTTTAGGGTGCGATGTGGCTAATGTTTCCTCATTTTCAGTATTCGGGGAGCGTTAAGAATCCTATTAGGTCATGACGCAGTAATTCCGTCGCTCTGGGCTCTTGAAAAAAAGACATTATGTTTGGGAAAAAGAACTTAAAAGCCTTTTTCGGACTCATATTAGCGCTCCTCATCGTTGTCTGGAGCAGCTTACAAGTTAAGTCTCATGACCTCAAGCGGGAACCCAACGCTGGAAACGCCTCTCAGGTCGTCTCAATATCCGACGTGGAATGGGGAGCACTCAATCCAGCTCGCGGCGATCAAAGCCCCAAAGCTGCCACACTCTGGGGGGATCGCACGGCTTCTGGACCATCCGGTTTTCTGGTTCAGTTCGTCGAAGATTTTTCGTCTCCCCCGCATATTCACAACGTTTCCTATCGGGGAGTCGTAATCAGCGGTCTCATTCACAACGACGATCCCAATGCAGAGAATCTGTGGCTGCCGCAGAGTTCCTTTTGGACCCAGCCTGCCGGAGACGTACATATTACGGCCGCTGACAGCACTAACAACCTGGCCTATATCGAAATTGAGGATGGACCCTATCTCGTGATGCCAGCGGAAGAAGCCTTTGATAATGGGGAAAGGCCGGTCAATATTGATGAGTCCAATCTGATCTGGCTAGATGCATCCAATATCCTTTGGATTGATCAATCGGGCGGGACTAACGCAACCCTCGAAACGCAACTTGCATTTCTCTGGGGCAGTCCTCAGGGTAATCAATTAAATGGAACCTTGGTCAAACTACCCATTGGGTTTAAGGGAGAACTCCATAGTCAGGGTCCCATCTTTCGAGCAATCGTTATACAGGGTCAACCGAATTATCAGGGGTCGGATGGGAGTGGGATCAAAGTTTTGGAACCGGGTAGTTATTTTGGTTCCGAGGGAGAGACTATTCATCAGCTAGCATGCGCGGCAGAAGAGGAATGCATTATCTATGTGCGCCAAAAAGGTAAATATTCCGTGATTGCCAAGTAGCAGCAAGGTTAATTGATATACACGTTTGATGAGGAATCGCCTCGACGCTGACTTAGGACATTGCGATTGGTAAAGTTTGATGTTTGCGATCGCAGAAATTATTTTCGTGAGATCTTATTCTTGGACCTGCTTAGTCTGGGAAACAATCGTCTAACACTTGCTCCGCAGAATAGGGGCAAGTGCCTGGAAAGGTGGATAGCGGCAGTCCAGTTTGTTGGGATGCACCTCGGCGGGCCCGAAGATATGGCAGCCGAAGACTGCGTTAAGACGCCGTTGATGAAAAGATAGTTTATGCAGTTCGGCTTTACCTGAACAATGTCCTAACTTGCCCCTTAATTGCCATATTCCTTTTGCAGAATTTGAGCGGGGTAATTTTTGAGGCTCAGACTGTCGTCAAGGTTGCGATTGATTTGTGAGCAGCCATCATTAAATAGAATCGGGCCAGCTATCGGAGCGTCGCTGAGGTTGATATTCCCTGAAAAGCTATATTAGTCAGTCAACAGCTTACGACTTTCCCGCTTGGCGGTCCTGAGTTGGCGACGGCGACGAGCGGCGAGTTCACTAAATTCTTGGGCAACCCGAGGAATTTTTTGGATCAGATTGGTCACTGCTTCCGGTTCTAAAATGCCGACTTCGAGATCTTTAATTGCGATCGCAGACATGTCAGATTTTTCGCCAGGCAATAACGCATTGGTCCCGAAAAATTCACCCGCAGACAAATGGGTCGTGGTGACCAACTGCCCCGCGTAATTATGAAACCCTAGTTCGGCCTCACCGCTTAGGAGCAGATGAATACCTTGGGAGCGCTCACCTTCGGAAAAAATGATTTCTCCCCGAGCAAAGTCAAACACATGCAGCCAAGGGCGCACCTCTGTCAGCCATGTTTCATCAAGCGCTGCAAAATTGGGGAGTGCTCGCAAAATCTGGAAAATCTTCCGTACCGGATCGACTGCCTTGAGGTTGGCTGCGTCAATCCGATATTGAGTCTCAATCGGGAAAGGAATGTTTAATTTATAGCGTTTGGCCGCGTACCAGACCCGCGTCACAAATTCATTTTTGATATCGGGTTCCGAACGATATTGGTCAATATAAATGCCCACGCGGTAGATGATCGAAAAGTCCGCATAATTGATGGTGCGCACCCAAGGCTCCGGACTTCTCAATACCCCCTCAGTTGCGATCGCAGTTTCATAGAGGACATTTTTGACCTTGTTCGGGGGATCGTCATAGGAAAAGCCATATTCCATCTCCACCACATGTAAAGGAGTCGGCAAATTGAAATTACGGAAATTGCCTTCGATTAAAGTCGCGTTCGGAATCACAATTAAATCTTGCGATCGCGTTTGTAAATACACAGAGCGCCAAGTTAACTGCACGATTTGTCCAATCGTGCCATCCACCTCCAGCCAATCTCCGAGAGTGAAGGGTCTCTCAAAGATGAGGGAAATACCAGCAAACAAATTTTTTAAGGTGTCTTGGAGGGCTAAACCAATGACAATCGAACCAATACCCAAGGCGGTGATTACGCCGCCTAGATCAATGCCCCAGACCCGAGAGAGAATCACCGCGGCAATACAAGACACCAAGAAAAACCGAACCAAATCCAGGAAAAGGCCCGGGACTTTGGCTTGCCAGCTGTCGTCTTTAGCGGCATCAAACAGCAACACCTTAAAACCGGATAAAAAGAGATGAATGGTAAACAACAGCCAAATCGTCGTGACCAAACGGACCAAACTACTTTGCTCGCGCAGCTCAAGCACCCGATTTAAAAAAATCAAGATAGCCATACTTGGCAGAATAAAATTCCGCAAAATCAGTAGCGTATTCGCTAACGGATTTGAGCGGCGGTCAAGCGCCAAATAGAGTTCATTAATAAGCAATAACAGCAGCGGAAACCCAAAAATAAGCCCCAGAGACCACAACAGCCAAGGTTGATTCCATAACAGCAAATTCATTAGGCTGTCCTCCCGAGCGACGATTGTTTGACTAACCAAAAAGGACCTGACACGATGCTTGTTTCCGAGGATTCGAGGAGGGCAAACTGATATAAATCTTGCAGCGTTTCATAGACGGCATCGGTAACGGCAATTCCCCCGCCTATATTTTTCACCTGAAGCGCCAGTATCCGAGCCACATGGGCGCTTTTGCCCACCAGGTTATAGGTCAATTGACTGCGCCCGACCAATCCTCCCACATCAGTCCCAGTTTCAATACCCACCGCGAGGTTGAGGGGTTCGGATAAGCGCTTTTCTGTATTAAACTGAGCCAAAATACGCTGGCTATCTAACGCCCAATCGATCACACACTTATCGCGGCAAAGCCGTGGCGTAAAGAGGCCACTAGCCCCCAGAAAGGTTAAGCCGTCAGAATTAATCACCTCCACCTCATGCCGTTCAGCCGCGTCACACATGGCCAACTCCAGACTTTTCAACAGCGCGATCGCATCTTCCGGCGACAAGGTATCAAATATATGCTCAACGCCTAAGAGCTGGGCGGCAATGACGGTGACACTGCTAAAAATATCGGCGGTTTGTTCTTCTCCCTCTTGACGTCGAAGCGCCACGGGGTGGGGCATCATTTTTTGCAAGAGAGATTCGTTGTAGTGCACCTGAGATTGCAAGTCATTTTGTTGATGTCTTAAGGCGCGAGTCATTCGATTAAACGCGGTCGCCAACTGATGAAATTCATCTTGAGAAGCAATTTCTACCTCTTGTACACTCTCACCTTTCGTCATCTTTTTGGTGCCTTCGATCAAGGTGTAGATGGGTTGAATTAAGCGACGGGAGACCACCAGACTAATAACGGCAATAAGGGGAATAAATAGTGCAGCAGCGGTGACAATGCGGCGAGTAAATATTCGAATCGAGCCTGTGGCCTCTTGGACGTCCATTTTTGCGATGAGCGCCCAAGTTAGCCGATCCAAGATATTGATTGGACCAAAGGATATCAAGGTCCGCTGTCCTCGATAGTCGCGGGCTTGGAGCTCACCCGATTCCCCATTGAGTGCTTCTAGGACGATGGGGGAATTGACTGGTTGCAACAAGATGGGATTGTTGTCTTGTTTGATCCGTTCAATGATGGAGTCGGGAATGCCGGTGCTACTGAGATCGGCAAAATAAGTCTCGGGATCTTCCACTAAAAATCGCGACTGCGATCGTAATAAGTTATCACCGCCAATGATCAGAGCTTCCCCCGTTCTCCCTAATCCGTTTTCTTCCCATTCATTATCGTCTGTCATGATGCGATTAATTTCATCATAGGGAACTTCAATGACGAGACAGCCAATGCGCTCGCTTTTACTAAAAATTGGGGAGCCGATGTAGGCTGACGGTTGACCATAGTCAGCGGGGGAAGGGAAAAAGTCGGTGATTTGGAAAGAGCCCTTTTCTCCTTGGGATACTTTACTGAAAAAGTCTTTTGCTCCCGGTGTGCCAAAAGGGCCATCGGGCAGGTTATGACCAAACGCGGGCGTTTTCCGAACGCTGTAAATCATATCGCCATTATCGCTGTCGAGAAGATATAAATTACTGAATGCAAAGCGCTCATCGAGATCGCGCAGGAATGGGTGATAACGACGATGAATATCACTATATGCGCTTCCATCTCGTGCAAAATCATATTGTTCTGTTCTGCCGATACCGTAGGGATTTTTTGCAAGATAATAATATTGCAGATAGCGAGTGACCGCCCGCTTGGGGAAATAGCGGGATATTGTGGGCTCCCCTTCGATATTTTGTTTAAGTAAAGGAAGAAATTGGTTCTGATAAAATAGATATAGGTCGGAGACCCAGGCGGAAGCGATGGGAGCGGACTCGAGTTCAATATAAGAGTCTCTGAAAGCGTCCATACTTTCAACAACCGTTGGATCTTTGGCCATGGAAATAGTCTGATCTCGTAAGTAATCGAAATAGCGTTCAATGGCGCGTTCGCGATTAGAGCGCAGCTCCTTGAGCTGATTGGTAATGGTCTGATTGAGGGCTTGCTCCCCGCTGACGAATCCCACAATTCCCGCAACTGAGAGAGACAGCATACTGACGGCGAGTAATACGCTAAACAGTTTTGACTGTAAGCTCAATCGTCGAAAAAAGTTCATAAAGCTCAGTAAGGGTTTGAGTTTGACGAGTTCAGAGCGAGGGATTTTTTGGAGATCGTCTCGCGGTCAGTGAAGCGATCCTAAATTATGCGATCGCAACGCGGCTAATTCAGATAGTCCAGTCATTAGCACTGTCTGCGATTTCAGCTTAACTGTTTCAAAAATCTAGATCCCGGACGTTACTGGGGCGAGTGAGTTTAGCCAGTCCATGGGCCAAACCCAATAAGTCCACCCCGCTCCGAAAAGCCATGAATTAATGAGCGTAAATTCTGCGCTTACCACTTAGCTATTTTTGCGATCGCAAGCCCTTCTCTTCACCAAATTTCCGCCAGACCAAGTTCCCTTCTAGCGCAAACATCTGTCGCGATCATTGGCAAAATCCAAAGGGAAGGCAATTCTGGG